>NZ_DATMTE010000594.1:0-5718 GCF_035564935.1 Chitinophaga sp.
TTTGGAAAAATACAGGGAAAAGATCGAGCAGCATAGTGCTACTATGGAATCAATGGGACTTACGCCAGTGGCGGCAAGGGTATTTATATACCTGATGCTGAGTGAAGAACACCAGGCTACATTTGAACAAATGGTGGACTATTTCGGGGTAAGCAAAAGCGCCGTTTCCAACGCGCTGAAGATGCTGGAATCAGTAAAGATGGTAGACGCCAAAACCATTGGTGGACAGCGTAAGCGGTATTTTTCCGTGAATATGAAAAATATGTTCAGTGAAGATTACCTGGCTACCAGGATAAAACAGTTTTACACTATACTGGATGATATCAGAACCACCAGGAAGGCCGATGATGATTTTAACGGGGAGCTGGAAGACATATCAGGTTTGTATAAAATGATGCTGTTCGAAATTCCGTTGATCCTGGAGCGATGGAAAAGAACCATTGCATTAAAACAACAGCGCAAATAATCTCTTTTTTTGCCCACATTGGTTCTTTTAATTCAGAACTAAAAGAAATTAATTTATTCAGATGAAAACAGTCACCCTGTTGCTGTTACTGGCTTTCCATGTATGGATAGCAGCCGGGCAAAGCATGCCCGTAAATAGCAACACTCCGCCATGGACGCTGGAGAAATGTCTGGAATATGCTGCCAGCCATAACCAGGACATACTCACTCAGAAACAGCTGGTACAGGCAGGTACACAGGACCGTAAGGCAGCGGCCACCCGGCTTGCACCTGAAATAACAATAAAAGGCGCCATCAATAACTACTGGAAAATTCCCGTACAGGTATTCCCCGGAGAGCTGGTAAATCAACCCGCCGGCACTTTTGTGCCGGTAAGAATGGGAACGCCCTGGATGGGCAACTACGGCGTGGATGCGGAGCTGCCACTGGTAGATGTACAAACCTGGCAGCGCATAAAACTCACCCGGTTACAGGAACAGGGCGCACAGGCAGCGTATAACTCCCTTCTGAAAACACTGCTGAAAAATGTGCGGATCGCCTGGTACAGCGTACAGCAACAGCAAGAGTACGTTGCCGTTACCAACCGGCTGCAGGAAAATTATCAGCACATTCACCAGCTGGTTAACCGTCAGTTTGATAAAGGGCTGACCGATAAAATTGTACTGAACCAATCGGCCACACTACTAAAAAACCGGGAAGCAGAGCATATAAAAGCCATGGCTGATCTGCAACAGAACTACCTGGATCTGAAATTCTGGATGGGTTTCCCGCTGGAAGACACGCTGCCGGTTACTCCTTCCACCGGCCTCCCCGAGCTGGCGCTGGCTGGTTTTAGTGCAGCAGAACTACCCGGTTACGAGGCAGAAGCACTGAAAGTAAAAACAGCCCGCCAGGATTACCATTCTTCTTTGTCCGCCATCTATCCGAGCCTGCATGTAAAAGGCACATGGGAACAATTGGGCTTTGGCGATAAAAGCAATTTCATCACCCGCTCGCCCTGGTTCACCGTAGGATTCATTGGCCTGCAGCTCAGTATGCCGCTATCCCTCAGCAGGCTCGCTCATGAGCCCCGTAGCCGGAAAGCCCGGTGGGAAGCGGCCGGTCAGCAGTTTAAAAGTTATACCTCTCAACAGGAAAAAAAATACCGGCAGGAAAAAGTATTACTGGAGCAGGCTGCTGAAAACATCCGGCTGCAACAGGAAAATACCCAGCTGGCAACAGAAAATGAACAACTCACTACTTTGAAGATCAATAAAGGCATCATCGATATGATCCAGCTGAAGGAGGTACAAACGGATCTCTATAAAGCACAGGAACAACTGAATGAAGCCCGGATGGATTTTTTCAGGCACTATACAGAAATTAATTACCTACAAAATAAATAAGCTTACATGAGAAAGCTTTTATTAATAGCAGTAACGGTCACCCTGGTAACTGCCTGTAAACAAAAAACACCTGTTTATACCGTGCAGCGCCGCAACCTGAATGAAGCAGTGTATGCTTCAGGAGAAATTATGCCCGGGGCTTATTATTTCCTGAAATCCAACAGCACCGACCTGCTTTTGCAGATGAACGTAAAAGAGGGAGATGCCGTTACCCGCAACCAGGTACTGGCTGTATTGGGAACGCCCAGTGAACAAACACAGGCAGTTATTCTTCAACGCCAGGTAGCGCTGGCCGGTAGTAATGCCAATGATGGTTCGGCGGCACTCAATGAATTGCAGGAAAGAATAGAACAGGCAAAGCAACAGTATGAAGCACACGAAGTAAACGCTGCGCGATATACGGATCTTGCAAAAGATAAAGCGGTTTCTGAAAAAGATGCGGAGCAGGCCAGGCTGCAGGCCACCGGCAGCTTGCGTACCTACAAAGCATTACAGCAGCAATATCTCTCACAAAAAAATACGCTGACAGATAAGCTCCTGCAAACCCGTGAACAACAGGCAGCCAACAACCAGGTAAGAGAAGGTAAAGTACTGAAAAGCCCGGTGGATGGCAGCGTATTTAAGGTATACCTGAAAGAAGGAGAACTTGCACCGCTGAACAGCCCGGTACTGATGATAGGACTGCCCGGTAAATTCAAACTGGAACTGCTGGTGGATGAAAGGGATATTGCGAAAATTAAAACGGGCCAGAAAGTTTATTTCGAAACAGATGTATACGCGGGTAAACAATTTGCCGCCACTATCAACAAAATCATTCCCGTATTGCAAAAGGAAAGCCGGAGCTTCCAGGTGGAAGCCGCCGTGCTGGATAGCAATATATTCTATCCCCAGTCGTCTGTAGAGGCAAATATTATTATCCGTGAAAACATACCCGCCTTAATGATCCCCGCAGATTACCTGCTGAAAGGCGATAGCGTATACCTTCAGCAGGGGAGGGAACTACGGAAGATCCATATCGGCACTCATACGAAAAGCGGCGATTGGGTGGAAGTAACAGGCGGACTAAAACCGGGGGACATCATCGCCAAAAAGGAGTAAGCCATGAAAATATTCACCAACATACATCTGGCGGCATCTATTGCATTCACGCATATGCGCACCAGGCTGAAACAAACCATGGTGGCCACCGCCGGCGTTGCGTTCGGGATCACCGTTTTTGTGTTCATGGTAAGCTTCATCAAAGGGTCAAATGAATATATCAGAAACATCGCCTTTGAGCAGTCGCCGCACCTGCGGCTGTATAATGAAGTACAGGCCACGCCGGGCACTATCCTCGACAAAGTGCAAACACAGGCCGTAAACATAGTGGATCATGTAAAGCCCAAAGATGTGTTGCTGAGTTTGAAAGATGGGAAACAAATTGTACAAACGCTGCAGCACGATCACCGGGTAAGCGCCGTTTCAGGGTCCATCAATGCACAGGTGTTTTACCGGCTGGGCTCCAGCGCTATCAATGGCATGATCAACGGTATTGATTTTGAAGCAGAAAATTCCCTGTTTAATCTCCAGGCCAAATTGGTGGATGGCAGTTTCCAGGAATTAACCACCATGCCTAACAGCCTGGTAATGGGCGCCGGGCTGGCAAAAAGACTGAACCTGAAAACCGGCGACCGGCTTACACTCACCACCGAAAAAGGAACTACGTTTTATGTAACGGTAGTGGGGATCTTTAAAACAGGTATGACGGACATCGACAAACAGCAGAGTTATGCCAGTCTGAATACCGTGCAACGTTTCCTCGGGGTGCCTGCCGCATATATCACCGATATAAAGATCAAGCTGCACGACATGGAGCTGGCGCCGGCACTATCAAAGGAATTACAGGCGAAGTACGGCTTCCACGGGTCCGACTGGAAACAGGATAACTCCGCTATCATTGAAGGCGATGTGATCCGTAATATGATCGTATATGGTGTAGCCGTTACCATACTGCTGGTAGCGGGATTCGGGATTTTCAATATCCTCACCATGATGATCTATGAAAAGATGAAAGATATTGCGATCCTTAAGGCAATGGGTTTTTCCGACGCCGACATCCGGTGGATCTTCCTCATACAGGCGCTGACGATTGGTGTTACCGGCGCTTTACTGGGACTTCTGTTCGGTTTTCTTTGCGCTTACGGTATTTCAAAAATGCCCTACAAAAGTGATGTGATGATCACCCTGGATCATTTGCCGGTGAGTTTTGCACCTGTATATTATATCACCGGTTTTACTTTTGGTATTATTACCACTGCACTCGCAGGCTATTTACCGTCGCGTAAGGCGTCGCGTGTAGATCCGATCACCATTTTAAGAGGATAATTCATGAACCTGATTTCCGTAAGAAATGTAAATAAATATTTCCTGCAACCCGCAAAGATGCAGGTGCTGGATAATGTGAGTTTTGATATAGAAAAAGGAAAGTTCGTTGCCATTACGGGTAAATCGGGCAGTGGGAAGTCCACGTTGCTCTACCTGTTGTCGACCATGGACACGGCTTTTGAAGGCAGCATCCGTATTAACGAAGAAGAGATGCAGGGGAAAAGCAATTCCTGGCTGGCCGGTTTCAGGAATCATCATATTGGTTTTGTATTCCAGTTCCACTACCTGTTACCCGAATTTACCGTGTTAAGGAATGTAATGCTTCCTGCATTGAAGCTCCGGGAATACAGCACTGCAGAAACGGAACACCGCGCCATGGAACTGCTTAAATTATTGGGGGTAGACAGCCAGGCACATAAAAGGGCATCCCTGCTTTCGGGCGGCCAGCAGCAGCGGGTGGCTATTGCGCGGGCATTGATCAACGACCCGTTGATCATTATGGGAGATGAACCAACCGGTAACCTGGACAGCTATAACTCTGCGGTGGTTTTTGATCTCTTTAAAAAACTATCAGCAGAAAAAGGACAAACAATATTAATGGTTACCCATGATGAAGATATTGCCGGAAGATCAGATCATACCATTCATCTTACAGATGGTAAAATAGACGAAGAAACCGGTGTATGAAGATCAGTTGGTTTATGGCAGCTTCGCTACCCATCTTTCCGGCAGATGTTTCAGTATAAAATAAATGATCTTCCATTTACTTCCCGGCACTATGGCAAAGCCGCTGCCGGCATTCACTATTTTACGGGCAATAAAAGCAGGCTCCATTAGTAAATATTCCGGGAGATCCAGTCCTGCAGTCATTTTGCTCCGGATATACCCTGCTATAATTACATTCACAATAATTTTCCGGGAGAAGAGATACTGGCGTAATCCCGCCAGGTATTGGGTAAATGCCGATTTCGTGCTGCCATACACAAAGTTGCTTTTGCGGCCACGTACCCCTGAAAGCGACGACAGGCCAATAATGCGTTCCAGGTGATTATTGGCAGTATCTGTAGCAATGATATTAAGAATGGACACGGCGCCGGCATAAAGCACATTGATCATCCGGTAACTGCCGTCCCAATCCACGAGGGCCTGTTCATTGGTTACCTGGAAGCCGGCCGCGTACACCACGATGTGCGGTTTGGCAGGCAGCCCTGCATAAAACGCCGCATGATCGCTAAATGCGGTGGCATCAAAGTAACAGATGGTCAGCTGATGCGCAGCGGCATTCCGGGCTTTCATAAACGCCGCAATCTCTTCCGTACTGCGGGAAGCGGCGATAACGTGGTAGCCTTTCTCCAGGTATAGTAATATCGCTTCTTTTGCTACATCGGAATTGGCGCCGAGTACAAGCACTGTTTTAATGGCATGATGACTCATAGGCCGTAAAAATAGTTATTGTCCGCAGATTGGCCACATGGCTGGTAAACCTATTTTTATAAAAATTAAC
>NZ_DATMTE010000595.1:0-4729 GCF_035564935.1 Chitinophaga sp.
CATGGATAAGGAGTAAGCTGAATTGGCGCCTCCTCCCTGTACGCCTAATACGTAGTTCTGAGTAGGCACATTACTTTTAAACATCTGGTCCATCCAGTTAGTATTAACGGGCAGATTGTTAACTACATCATCGCTGAAGTACGGCGCCTTACCTGAATTAACAGCTGCTTCATTGATGATGGTAGCATACTCTTTTGCATTCAGTAATTTTGCTTTACGCGGCACCTGTTGTACGCCATAGAAAACATCCAGGGTTACCTGTGGTTTCTGGTTGGTTTTCCCGGTCCTTGTGGTAACCAGGACAACTCCATTGGCAGCCTGGGAGCCATAAATAGCTGCTGATGCAGCATCTTTCAGGATATCGATAGATTCAATATCGGCGGGGTTAAGGTAGGAAATATCACCTGTTTGAACACCATCAACAATATATAACGGGGAAAAATTACCCACCGTACCCTTACCACGAATAATAACATTCATGCCTGATCCCGGCTGTCCTGAATAAGTAGTAATTTGTACGCCGGGAGCTTGTCCCTGTAATGCCTGTAATGCATTGGTCGTATTCTGTTTCTGAATATCGGCGCCCTTCACCTGTATATTAGCGCCTGTTACGAGCTTTTTCTTCTGTACCCCGTATCCAATCACCACCACGTTTTCTAATTGGGTTTCGGCATCCTGCAATTGAATTTTCAATTCGGATGATGTAACTTTTACCTCTTTTTGAATAAAACCAACCGAAGAAATTACAAGTACATCGCCAACGGAAGCCGCAATGGTAAACTTGCCGGCTTCATCGGCAACGGTGGAGACATGCGTACTTTTTACGGTAACCGACGCTCCCGACACCGGCGAAGCAGTAGCCTGGCTGGTTATTGTTCCACTTACTTTCGCAGTTTGAGCAAAAGTGTTTTTACTATGGGCAAACAGTAAAATAATACCACATAGCAATAATATTCGCAAGCGAATAATTCTGGCTGAGTTCATACGTGTGAATTTAAAATTGGCTACTTTTTTATAGTTATAGATTTCCCTTCATAAACTATTTCTTTATCGCATGTTGCATCAAAATCCAGTCGTGTGGCTTTATTTGGCGTTATCACATTAATACGGAATATTCTTTTGGATACCATATTATTATATGAACCTTTTCGGTCGCCTATAGTAACTGTTGCTGTTCCTTCGTTATACTTTACCGGGATGATAGAAAAAGCGCCCTTTTCATAATTGTAATTGGTTCCCTCATCTTCATAAAGATTAAAAGATGCGTCGGCGCCGGTATAAATGTTTAGGGTGACAGTATCCGTTTGTTTTTCGGCGGTGTACTGTAATTCAGGGCCGAAGGGAAGTATAGATCCGGCTTTCACAAATAAGGGCATGCGTTCATAAGGGGCAGCGGCAGTAATTTTTTGCCCGCCTGCGTACCATTTTCCTGAATAAAGATCATACCACCCGGCACACTCAGGCAAATACAGCCTGCGCCCGGTTTGTCTGTACTCGTAAACCGGGTTTACCAGGATAGCGGGGCCAAACATATATTGGTCCGGGATGTTTAATACTGCGGTATCTTTTGGAAAATCCATGGCGAGACCGCGCATGATGGTATAGTCATCATGATATGCCCATCCTGCCAGCGAATAGATATAGGGAAGTAAGCGATAACGTAGCTTATCATAATAGAGGAAGCTTTTGTAAGCGGGATGATCCTCCGGTGCAGTGTTAAATACCTCGCGGTAGGGGAACTGCCCATGCGAACGGAACAAAGGAACAAATGCACCAAACTGTGACCAGCGGGTCATCAACTCTCTCCACTCTTCCAGGCTTTCGCTATCCGGTTTTTCAAACCTCCCGGGCACCACAAAACCACCTATATCCATGGTCCAATAGGGAAGCCCGGACATAGAGAAGTTAATGCCTGCCGCTATTTGCGCTTTCATATCCACCCAGGTAGAACCAATATCCCCGCTCCAAATGGCTGCGGCATAACGTTGCGAGCCTGCAAAACCGGAACGTGTTAACAGGAAAACCCTTTTATCAGGATCAGAGAAACGTTGCCCTTCATAAATTCCTTTTGCATTTTGCAGGGGATAGGCATTCAGAAACTCTGCTGCACTGCCTAAAGCTGTTGGCGTCATCTGGAGCTTTCTTCTTTCCGGGCTTACATTAGAAAGGATGTCCGGCTCACTGGCATCCATCCACCATGCGTCAATGCCTTTGCTATAAATTTTCTTATTGATCAGCTCCCAGAATCCTTTCCTGGCAGATTTATTGAAAGCATCGTAAAAAGTGGAAACATATCCCTTGCCTATCCAATCTCTTTGCTGATCCGCTATGTTTCTTTTGTAAAGCCATCCGTTTTTATCAAATTCTTTATAGCTGGATATCCCATCATAAAACTTCGGCCACACCGATATCATGATTTGGGTGTTGTATTTTTTATGCAACACATCAATCATACTATCGGGAGACGGGAAACGTTTTTCATCAAATTCCTGGCTGCCCCATTCGGCTTCCTTCCAATAGCTCCAGTCGAGCACGATGTTATCAATGGGGATTTTCCTTTTCCGAAATTCATCTACAGTAGCAACTATTTCTTCCTGCGTTTTGTATCTCTCCCTGCTTTGCCAGAAGCCCAGTGCCCATTTTGGTACAATAGGCGCTTTACCGGTAAGCGTTCTGTAACCGGAAATGACCTCATCCATGTTATTACCATACACAAAATAATAATCAACCTGTTTACCAGCTTCAGAGCAAAAACCAAAACTGTTCTGTTGTTCTTCGCTCAATGGCTCCTGCCATTTTAAAGAGAGATAGGATTCGCCTCCTTCCGGTATCCATACAATTTTCACAGGTACCTTTGCCCCCTTTGCGAAATCCCATGGAATTAATGCAGAAGCCGGGTTCCATGCTTTCCTCCATCGATCCAGCACCAATTTTCCGTTCAGCCATACTTTCAGGGAGCCGCCATAAACAAACCTGAATTGATGAATACCCTCCAGGTTACTGGAAAGCACACCTTCCCAGGTAACCATACCGGTGGCAGGTGTAAACTCCCGTGGCAGCCGGATCTTTGACTCTCCCAGGAACTCCATATTAATACTGGCCTCAGCCCTTTGAATACTTACCTCCTGCGGCTTGTGGAAATCGTTGGCATAGGTGGCGGTAAGCCATCCCGCTTCACCTTCTTTTGAAAATATCTGCATGGAAGAAAGTGGATGAAGCGGCCTGATATCCCCTACCCTGGTCAGGGAGTAGTTATCCCACAGGATACCATAGTTTTTATTGGAGATCAAAAAAGGAACGGCTACCTCTGTATTATTCTGAAAGAAGATGACCTGCTGCCCCCGGTAATTCATAATACCGTCCTGATGCTGACCAAGTCCATACCATGCCTCTCCGGCTGTAGCCTGAAATGTTTGTGTAAGCGTATAATATCGTTTGCCATCAAATACGGCCGACTGAAAATTTCTTCCCAATGGCTGTTTTTCAGCTAATATTCTTTTACCTGACAGGTCTGTAAAAGTAACAGCCCCGGTTTTACGGTTTACTGTGGCTACTAACTTTTTGGTCCTGAGTACCAGATTATCCTTAGACGGAATGATATCCCAGGTAAGCCCGGGCTTCTTTTCATAAACAGTGACCAGGCTGTTTCGGGGTGCTATTTCTCTACCCGGCGCCGCAATTACCCTTATAATATTATCTGCTATCACCTCAAGTTTAACGGCATGAGAAGAACCTGTATTAACAGAATCCGTAAAAATCATCACTCCGTCCGGGAAAGTAATATAAGAAGGTGGCACAGCTACCAGCTTATTTATAAATATAAGCATCAGCAGACCTGGCAGCAACAATCGCAATTTCATATACGTGGATTAGTTGCTGTAAAGCTACTGCCGCACTACAAGAAGACAGGGGGCCGAATGATTCAACTACAGGGCTCAAATGTTACAAATGGACGCATATTACTGCCGATACCCCGATAAGAAGATGATTAAGGAGTTTTCTTTTTAAGATTTGCCGCGTATTCTGAAGGTGTTATCCCGAAGTCTTCCTTAAAAAGTTTACGAAATACTTTGGGATTATTAAACCCTACCTGGTAGGCTACTTCTGCTATAGACATTCCACTTTTATCTAATAATTGAGCAGCTCTTTTCAAACGGATGGACCGGATAAAATCCAATGGCGATTTGCCGGTGAGGGAATTGATCTTTCTATACAGGGTTACCCGGCTCATGAACATCTCCCTGCTAAATTCATCTACCGAAAAATCAGGGTTATCCATTTGATTTTCAATTATTTCCATTGCCTGCTTCAGGAATTTTTCGTCTACAGGCGTTATGGTCACCTCTTCCGGATTGACCTCAATCTGCTTCTTAAATCTTTTCTTCAATAGCTGCTGCTGCGCCAGCAGGTTATTAATGCGGGAGGCCAGGATTTCAAAGGTGAAAGGCTTTGTAATGTAATCATTAGCGCCGGCTTTCAATCCTTCCAGTTGTTTCTCCTCACTGCCTATAGCCGTAAGTAAAATAACAGGGATATGTGCAGTGAGCATTTCCGACTTAATTCTTCCAGCCAATTCAACTCCATCCATCAAAGGCATCATAATATCGCTTACCACAAGATCGGGATTTAACCGTTTTATTTTTTCCCAGCCTTCCCTTCCATTGACAGCTTCCTCAACATGATACTGCTCTTTTAGATTGTCTTTCAGATAAAAGCGCAAATCCTCATT
>NZ_DATMTE010000596.1:0-11634 GCF_035564935.1 Chitinophaga sp.
TTATCAAAGAGTTTGAAGCCATTGGAATGAAGGTAAGCATTAGAGAGAAAAAGAAAACCAATCAAACTAACATAGACTCCGCATTTCTAAAATCTGAAACCGTTTGGAAAGAACTGATCCTTGATGGAATTATACCACAGGCAGGGGTACAAGCTTCCCCAAGCATAAAAATTAAAATGGAGATAGATCGTAAGCCGCCGCTTGGTTTTGAAACCGACGAAAAGCTTCTATTACGGCCGTTTTCTTTCTATGTGAAATGCTTTACGTTACCGAGCCTCTTTGCTGAGAAAATACATGCACTGCTCTTTCGCAAATGGGGAACCCGGGTGAAAGGCCGGGATTGGTATGACCTCGAATGGTATATCAAAAAGGGCATTATGCTCAACTTACATCACTTTCTGCTTCGCGCGCGGGATACCGGTGACTGGATTGAAGATACCATCACTCAAGAGCAGTTGATTGAGTTATTAAAAACAAAAATCGATGCTGTTTCCTTTAGTAGTATCCGGAAAGATATTGTAAGGTTTATACCTGATGCTTCTACGCTTGACATTTGGAGCCCCCAATATTTTAAAGACCTGGTGGATAAACTAAAGACAAAGTAAACCATTCTCCTAAACTGTCTGCTATATAGCATCGTATTCTTTTTTTGGACAAACACCCAGGAGAGGCAAAGCTTAGGGTATGCCGGGAGAATATCTTAACATTAATCTGCACGGAAAAAACTATTTGGAAACCTCCACCTCCACCACTCCCTTCCCCATCAATCCCTGCTCACTCACCCCCTCTACACTCACCTGAAACCTCCCATATACATCCGAACAGTAAAAACTAACCGTCGCTTCACCATGCTCATCTGTCACAATATCAGGCATCCAGGCAATGGTTTTTCTAAAGTCGGGGCTGCCGCCTGATTCATTAAACTGCGGAGAAACATAGTAACCACCTGCTACTGCCAGGTTAAATTTCTTGAGCAGCTGTTCTTCTGTATATACAGGATAATGATATTTTACTTTTTTCATTTCCCCGGCGGTGAAGGCAAACGGATGCGATGCAATTTCCTGCCGGCGGTTGCCGATATACTCGCTGTATTCCTTTCCTTCCACGGGTTTGGTTCCTCCTCCGCAGGCCGGACAGTTTAAGAGTCCACATGCGCCTACATAATCTGCAGGGCCTTCCAGTTTAGCGAGGCTGTCGAGTTTACCGAGGTATTTGGGCCAGGTCGTTTTAGCGCCTTTGGCGGAGATTTCCACACCAGCTAATGTTTTACTGAACCTGCTGAAAATAACAGCCGTATCAGGGACTTGTATTCTTTTAAGAGAAGGAGGATAGTAAAGTGTTTTGTTTTTCTCTGCAGCGGTAATGGCGGCAAAAGGATCGGCAATGGTTATGGTGAAAGGCTGCCTGCTTTGCCCGGGGTATTTGATATAGAGACGGTTGCCGGTTGCCAGGATTGCGGGATCCAGGAAGAAGCGGCCGGTGCTGTCGGTGCTTAACAAGGTGTTGTTCTTTTCTTCGGCGTTGAATACAAAAAGTAAATTGGGAGATGGGTGGGAGTTGTTCCTCCGTCCCCGGAAACTTATGCTGCCGGCAATGCTGTCGGTGATCACGGGCCTTGTATCAACACCCGGTTGACGCTGGTTGTTCCACAGGTAGCTATCATGTTCCTGTGTAAGTAGCAACAGGTCTAATGCTGCTAACCGGTCTTTATTTTTCCCGTCGAAATAATACCCCGGATCGTCGATCCTGGCTTTCAGCTGGCTGGTAAGCAGGTAATGATTTTCTATGTTTTTGTCATTGTTGTTACTATAAGCATTGTAAAATACGCTTAGGCTAAGCCTTGCGGGAACCGGGATGCCCTGTTCGTTTTTTGTACTGATAGTTAATGAAACTTTCTCCCGGGTGGAGTAATGTTCTTCGTGAAGTTGAAGGCCGATGTTTAATTTTTTATCCGGGAGAACAAACACCAGCCTTTTTGCCAGCGGTTGCAGTTGCTGGTCAAATAGCGTAATAGCTGTAATGCCGCCCGGGCCTTGCGCTACGGGGAGTTTTACCAGCAGGCTGTCTGTGAGCAATGCGGTGGCAGCCGCCTGCATCAGGCCGCGTACCTGGCTGCTGATATAGATCCTTTGGGCAACCATGCCGGGGCTGGCGGTAATTTTAAGAGCCAGGCTGTCGGCGCCGGCTGATCGCACATGCATTACTATGCCGGTATCTGCCGGCTTTGGAAGGGCAATAAAGCTATTGGCTAGCTGTATCGTGTATGTGGCGCCCTGTTGGGGAGTAAGATCAAAACTTCCCATTCCCAGGTGGGTAGTTTCAATGCGTTGTAATGGTTTCCCATTTTTAAGCAGCATGCCTGTAACGTATACTGGTGCGCCATTACCGCCTGTTGCTTTAAAGGCAATACGATTTTTTAACCCGGTAATGAATGTACCTCCTTCAGGAAATGTTTGCAGCTTTATAGAATCATTTGCCCCTGGCCGGAGAGCAATGCTGCCGGAGGAACGTGGTAGTGAATAGGAGTCTTTGATGATGCGTACTTTGCGTAATGCGTAAAAAGGAGCGGGCCCGCGCATAAAGCTATGTGCAGCATATGCCTTCAGCCAGTAGTCGCCTTCTGTAAGATTGCCATCCAGGTAAATGTGACCGCTGGAGGCTCCGTTGCTAATGGGGTAAAGCTGCTGCCATACTGTGCTGTCGCTGCTGGCCCGGGTTAATTTAACGTAAAGCGTCTGATCGGGTGTATACCATACAAAATGTTGCGCGTTCAGCAGGCGGGCATTGAACCACAGGTCTTCGCCGGGCTCATACACTCCCCGGTCTGTTTGTAAGTAAATATTCCCTGCGGGAACAGCTGCTGCCGCTTCTGTTAATGCGGTGGCCAGCTGGTCTGCCTGTGGAAACTGCTGGCCTTTGGAGGTAAGCGGATGAAGTGCCAGCAGCATAAGAACCATAAGTACTGTCTGCCGAAATATTTCCATCTGCTTAAAATAAAAAAAATACTCCGTAACGCGATGGGCGTTTAGGGCAGAGATAAGTTGGCGGGAAGGATCATCAGTCACTATAGTAACTGGCGCTTTTTTAATTGCTCTTTTAAAAAGGGCTGTTTCAGTGATGAAACAGCCCTTGGAGCAAGTATTAATTATACTTCAGCTTAATAGTAACTTTCCAGATACCTTCTTTGAGAATAGACATATCAAACCAGTAGTTGAAATAACTGCCGTTGATTTCACCATTGTTATACATATCAATTCTCAATACCTGCCCGGCAACAAACGGCAGCGGGAACCCGGCTATTTCCAGTTCCAGGTGATCCGGGAACTCGGTGTATTTGGTAGGATTATTCAGGCCCAGGTTATGCCAGTCCTTTAAATCCGTTACACCCGGTGTAGTGGAGTAATCGTATCCAAATAATAATTTCGGATCTACCGGTGAGCCATCTTTCTTTAATACATACACCGTTATTTTATTGCCGGTGTTCGATTGCCTGTCAAATGTTACATCAATACCGGTAAGATTGCCATCAATACCGGAAAAACGGTAGGTATAAGGCAATGCGTAGCTGATATCAAGGGTTAAGGCGGCCTTAATGATCCGCTCGCCGGAACTGTTTTTTACTTTCACATCTATCGTATATTTTCCCTTTGTAAGCTGCAATGTATCTGTAGCTTCGGGATATATCACAATGTTCCCATTCTCGGGGTTAATATCTATTGCAGGGCGGTTTACCTTTTGACGTTTTGTATCCAGCTCCTGCACCGTTTTTTCTTTCCCTGTGTATTCTGCCTGCCAGAAATAGGTATCCACCTTGTAGTCCATCACGGATTGCGCCAGCTTGCCATCTGCGGTGTAAATACCTTCGATAGTGAATTGCAGCGGCTTGGTGGATTCATCGGTTACCATAGCGCCGGATTGTATAAGGGAAGCGCCTACGGCTACTTTAATGGAAGGGTTGGTATACTTGAGCGCCGGGCTTAAGAAACCGTCGTTTTTATCTTTGCTGCACGACATGGCAAACCCGGTAAAGACCAGCCATATTAAGCATTTTATTTTTGCTGATATTTTCATGATAAAAGATGATTGAGATTATCTGAAATATTTCTGTTTCAATCCTGCTGCAAAGCTGGAGCCATTGGTAAGCACATGCACCACGGCGTTGCCGGTGATCATATTATGTGTTTGAATACTGCCGGTAAATTTGATAGAATCCACACCGGGTATTTTTACATGCTCATACTCCAGGAAAAAAGCAGATGTTTGAATAGAGCTGCCCGGGTTTACCCCGCCGCCTTTTCCGTAAATGAACAGGCTGTCGCCGTTAAGCGCCTTATAGTATTTCTGTTTATCCTTCAGGGCCTGTTCAAGTGTTATCTGCACATTGGGAATAATGAACCTGCCGAGTAATTTCAGCAGCGTATCTTTCCCGATAGCATCCAGCGGCCTCAGCGCCTGCCTGTCGTCGGGATTGAAGTTCATCTGCAGCCGCATTACCGCATTGTTGGGGGCTGCAAAGAAGGTGATGTTAGCCTGGTTCACCACCGACTTTGCATCTGTGAGATCGATGATCTTTACCAGGGAGTCAAACATGTGGTTCGACCTGCTTTTCAGGAAATCATACACCGGCATTTTCTTTTCTTCTTCAGATTGCCGGGAAAGACCACCATCTACATAGTAATCATTTTTCCTGCACGACGCCAGTATCAGCAAAGCGCCTGCTGCAAGAAGTATCGCTGTTTTCAGTGAAATAAGTTTGTTCATACTGTATCTTTTCAGAAATGGAGTAATTATTTCCAGTATTCGTTTTGTGTGATCAGGAAGTTGCTTTTAGCGATGATCGTTTGATCAATAGGTAACAGCCACGCACCTTTTTTGAACCAATCGCCGTCTGTTATTTTGGAATCTTTATCGAGCTTTCTTGTTCTTACCAGGTCAAAGAAATACTGACCTTCTCCAAGCAGTTCTTTTTTGCGTTCCAGCAAAATGGTATCCTGCAGGTTGCCGCCTCCGGTATATGGTGCGGCATATGCGCGTTCCCGTACTTTATTGAGGAGTACAATCGCTTCTGCGGTTCTGCCTACTGCAGGCGTAGCCAGGGCTTCTGCACGCAACAGCATAATATCCGGTAAGCGGGTAACTATAATATTTGATTCGTTGATATTTTGTGTAGATGTATCTCCTTTTAACTGCAGCGTTCTGTACTTGCCCAGAAATATCCTGTCTTCGTTAACGCCCTGCAGATAGGTTTCACGGATAAACCAGGTGAACAACCTCGCATCCCGTGCGCCGGGGGTGAACATGGTATTGATCTGTTGCCTGGTAGGGCAAAGCAGGTAACGGTCGCTTCCTCCACCGCCGTCGGATTGGTCGTTGTACCAGGGTCTTCCGAGGGTTCTGTTATACACGCGGTTCTTCTGCACTTCTCTTAAATTGGCATCGAAATTAAATTCAAAGATGCCTTCGGATGATTTACCTACAAAAATGCTGAGCAGGTTAGAAGTGTCAGTAACCAAACTGTAAGGCCCTTTCGTGATTACACTGTCGCATAATTTCTCGCAACCGGCAAAATCCTGCAACCATCCCAGCACATGCGCCTTAATGGCCCAGGCGGCGCCCTTGGTGGCCCTTACGGCCCTGTCGCCGGCGCCATAGTCCAGTTCCAGGTTGGCGATGGCTACATCCAGGTCTGCATTGATCTGGTTGAATACTTCTTCCTGTGGCGTTCTGGATAAGTTATCGGTGTTAACGCTTTTCAGGTTCAGCGGTACATCTCCCCAGAAACGAACCAGGTAAAAATAGGTAAGCGCCCTTATGAAACTGGCTTCTCCTATATGCCTTCTTCTTACAGCGTCATCATAAGTAGTAATGGCCGGGATCTTTTCCAGCAGCAGGTTACACTGTGCAATGGCTGTATAGAACTGGTTCCAGTTACCACCGCCGTTATTGAATAAAGCAGATGCCGTGTTGGTGGCAATATTGGTTTCTACACGCACATTCGAACTTTGGGAATAACTGGAAAATACATCTGCCCGCATATCTCCCATCAGGAAAACCTTGTCCGGCACTACAGTGCGCAGCAATGAGTAGGCGCTGGCAATACCTTTTTCTACATCCGGGGCAGAAGTGATAGCATTTTCAGCAGTAGGAAGTTCTATGATTTCCGGGTCAAGTATTTTTTTGCAGGAAAATAATAATGCGAGGGAGGCAAGCAACACGCATACAAGTTTGTTATTCCGGGTAGTTATTATTTTCATATTGTTTAAAATTCAAAGTTAAAACCGCAGTTGAATTTGTATGGAATGGGATAGCCGTTACCCAGGTCATATCCATATGAGTCCACATTTTCGGGATCTACACCGCTATACTTTGTTAGGATGAACACATTGCTCATACCGCCGTATACCCTCAGCCGCCTGATATTGATCTTGTTCAGCAGGGCGGTGGAAAAGTCGTAGCTGAGGTTCACATTGTTCAACCGGATAAAGCTGCCGTCTTCCAGGAACATGTCGGTATTGATTTCGTAGTTGCCTATGAAGTCGTAGCTCGACAAGCCATAATATCTCCAGGGATTCAGCACGGGATATTTGGCATTGGTATGTTCGGGCGTCCAGAAATCGAGGTCGGAAACATCCAGGAGGTTCCTTTGTCCGCCGGGATAGTTAACATTTTCGCTGGCAGTCCAGCTTACGCCGCGTATACGGTCGGCCTTTACTTTATTGAACACCTTGTTGCCTACTGAATAATTGAAGAATACATCCAGCTGGAGGTTAGCGTTGTTTTTAAAGCGGTAGCTGAAGCTATGGGAGAAGCTTCCGGTAAATTTCGGGTTTGGATCGCCGCTGTATACCCTGTCGGAGTTATCCAACACGCCTATCCTTCCGTCGCCGTTTACATCCAGGATCCGGATATCGCCCGCGCGGTATGGGTCCTGCGAGGCAAAACCGCTCACGTTGGGATAAAGTTTTTTGCCGGTATATTTATTAACGGGAACAGATGCATCGTCGGGATATACGCCGAGGTATTTCATGAGATAGAACCCGTTCAGGGGACGGCCTATCTGCAGGTAAGGCTGGCCTACGGCATAGTTGCTCCGCGATACGCTTCTGCCGAAGTCGGGCAGCTTGGTCAGCTCATTTTTGTTGATGGCGCCGATAAAGGTTACGGAGTACTGGAAGTTTTTACCGGGTTTGGTAACATAGCCGGTAATAGCTGCTTCATAGCCGTAGTTGCGTACTGCACCGCTGTTGATATACCTGGAGGCATATCCGCTGGTGCCGTTCAGTGCATCGGGAAACAGGAAGCCGTCTGTTTTTTTATCATAGTAATCCAGCACCATGGTGATGCGGCTGTTCAGAAATTCAAGGTCCAGCCCCACGCCACGGTCCTTGGTTGTTTGCCAGGTGAGGTCAGGTAAGGTGATACCGTTGCCGCCTGCGTAGTTGGGCGCCAACAAAGGAATGCCGTTATAAGTAGCGTTATCGCCGCTTTTGGTAACATAGGCGCCTACGGCCAGGTAGTTATCTTCATACTGTGTACCGGATTTTCCCATGCTGGCCCTGATCTTTCCGAAATTTAACCAGCGACCTATATTGTTGCGTACAAATTTCTCTTCTGTAAATACCCATCCCGCTGAAGCAGAAGGAAAATATCCCCATTGGTTGTCTTTACCGAACTTGGAAGAACCATCGGCGCGAACCACGCCCTGGATCAGGTATTTCTTGTTGAAGTTGTAAGACAGTCGTGAATAATACGATAACAGGCCATACTGCAGGTTATGCGTTTCCAGTTTAAGGTTTGCCTGCGGGTAACCGAGGATCACCTGTTGCGCATCGCTGGGACCGCCGGTGGCAGCGCCGTAGATGTTGTTGTTTTCACTGGTGTTAATGGCGTTACCCACTACGAGATCAAACGAATGTTTTGATTGAAAGGTATGGTATAAGCGTAGAAATGTTTCGCTGAGCAGGTTTACTTTTTCCTGTGAATAATAAGAGGCGGCTGCCTTCAGGTCCGTCCTGGTGGCGGAAGGTTCAAAGGTGCGTGTACGGTAAAATTCATAGTTGCCCGATGCCCTGGAGGTAATGTTGAGGAATTTGAATACATCGTAGCTCACTTCAAGCTGCGCCAGGGCTCTCCTGGTAAGGTCAATATTTACACCCTTATTATAAGATTCAAGGAAAGCATCGAAAAATCCGCTATTGGGGCCCGGACGAAAGGACGACGAAAAGTTATTTCCTACTACGGCGGCGTTGTAGGTATCACCTCTTTTCTGGCTCGCATCTGTTTGGCTGAGGTTAGCCCTGCCGGTTACAGTTAATTTGGGAGATGGCTTGAATATACCGTTATACGTTAATGAAAAACGGGAGAAGCCCGATCCGAGTACAATACCTTTTTCTTTGTAATAATCAACGCCCAGTCGGTAGCTGGCATTTTCAGTAGCCCCGCTGATGCCGAGGTTAATATTCTTCAGATCAGCATCACGGAAGTAGAGCTTCTGCCAGTCGGTGGAGTTGTTATAAAAACTGTTCAGGCTATCCGTCAGTTCAATGGGCATATCGGTGGAACCGCCGCCTACTTTGGCTGATTTATATTGATTGAACAGCGCAATTTTAAAATCGCGTTCTGCTTTCCCGCCTAATGTTTTACGGAGGGAGGGATAATAGCTCAAACCATATTGTGTATTTAAGGATACAATAGGCTTACCGATCTTTCCGCGTTTGGTATTGATGATGATAACGCCGTTGGCGCCTCTTGATCCGTAAATGGCAGTGGCAGATGCGTCTTTCAATACGTCAACAGACTCCAGGTCGAACGGGCTGAAACCTGCCAGTACACTGGTGATGGCCTGGCGTGGATCGGAAGGGTTGAACACATCCTGTTCCAATGGCACACCATCAATAATGAATAAGGGCGTACTTACCACACCGGAGTTGGCGGAGTTGGAAAAGGATGCAAGTCCCCTGATCTGTACCATGCTCCTGCCTCCTGGCATACCGGAGTTGTTCTGAACAACCAGTCCGGGCGCTAAGCCCTGCAGCAGCCCTTCAATAGAGCCGGAGGGCTTGTTCTGCAATTGTGATCCCTTAATGGTGGAGATAGCCGAAGTGGTTTCCCTTCTTTTCTGGGTGCCGTATCCAACGGTTACATTCACCTCCTGCAGTTGTGATGACGATGGTTGCAGCGTGATCAGCAGGTTCTGTAAGGTACTCCTTACCAGCTGGCCTTTAAACTCTTTGCCGGCAGTAGTTAATACGCCGTTGCTCAAACGAAGCGTTAAGCTGTTAAAGCCGATGGAGGTGATAACGATGGTGGCGTCTTCAGGAACGCCGTTAATGGTAAACCGGCCGTTCTCATCTGCATTGGCGCCTCTTTTTGAGCCCTGTATCATCACTGTAGCGCCAATGATTGGCTGGTTATCGGGGCTCAGGATCCTTCCGGACAGCGATACCACGGCTGCCTGCACCGGTGCAGGACGGGCCGTCGTTACCGTCACAATTTTATCGGTGATTTCAAATGTGAAAGGCTGATCTTTAAATACTTCTTCCAATGCTTTCTGCAATGGCGCTTCTTTGATATTAACGGTTACCGGTAATGCATTTTTGGTAAACCGGGCATCAAAAACAAAAGAATAGTTTGTTTGGGCCCTGATGGAAGCGAGTACCTGTTCAAGTCCTGCGTCGGTTACGTGCAGGTTCACCTGTTGTGAGTACACAGGGGCGGCCGTTGCCAGCGAACAGAAGGCAGCAAGCATCAGGCTGCAGGCATAACGCTTCCAATGGCCCACAAAGTGGCCACGTTTAATTTCCATAAATGTGATTTTAAAGGATTGACAGTTGGTTGATAAAAAATCGGTTATTAATGCGCGGTTAATACCCGGTTATTGCTCAGTTTTAATTTTATATCACTTGTTTTCTCTATGGCATTCAACAGCTGGGGCAGTGGTGTGCTGCGGGGCAGCTGTCCATATAATCTTGCATTTGGAAGCGATGAATAATCCACTTCAATATCGTACCAGCGTTGCAGCTGGTGGGCAACGGTATGCAGATCGGTGTCTGAAAAATAGAACATGTCCAGCATCCAGGAAACATCTTCCCGGGTATCTGTTTTACTGATTTTCAGCTGGTTGTTTTCCAGCGTGGCCTGTTCGCCGGGGCTAAGTACTTTTGCCGCCGTACCATTCCGGGGATCCACTTTTATACGGCCTTCCACCAGGGTTGTTTTAGTATACGGCTCGTCCGTATATGCCTTTACGTTAAAGGCCGTGCCGAGTACAGAAACAGTTTGTTTTCCTGTTACTACAATGAATGGATGGCGGGCATCTGTGGCTACATCAAAATAGGCTTCGCCGGTTAACTCTACCTTTCGCTGGCCATCGCTGAAAACAGTTGGATAACGGAGGGAGGAAGCGGCGTTTAAAGAAACCCTGGTGCCATCCGGAAGTACAATTTTATAATACTTTCCCCGTGGCGTGGTAAGGGTATTAAACACCACTTCTGTCACTGCTGTGTGGTTTTCCGGTGCGGTATAGGTAAGCGCACCTTTTCCACTGTTCACTGCCTGTGTACCTTTTTGTTCAATAATTTGTTCTGTTGCTGTACTGTCGAGCGGTACCTGCCGCCCGTCCGACAGGGTAAGCATTACATGTGCCTTTGCTGCCGGCTGTGGTATAGCCTGTGCAATTTCCCTGGCTGGTTTTGCCGGAACAGTCCGGGTTACTAAATGATACGCTGCCACTCCTAATAACAGTGTTACGCAGGCGGCGGCCACCCATGTTGTTTTCAGTTTAAATACGTTGGCGGAACGGGGCTGGTTTATTTTATTAATACGCTCCAGCAGGGCATTTGCCTGCGGTTCAGTAAATACATCTTCCTGCCCTTCTGTTTGCCCGGCGCCCCATTCAAACAGGCTGTTATAAAGCTGCCTTGCTGCAGGATCTGCCAGTAAAACAAATAACTCTTCCCTCTCTTTTTCGGAGATGCTGTTGTTAACGGCTTTATGGTATAAGTATATTAACCGGTCTTCCTGCATAATAGCGGCTTAAAGTCTGTTCCTGATATATAAGACAGTAAAGGAGGTATAAAAGGAGATATGGAGATGAAAAAAATTATTTAAAAAGACGGAAAGCCAGGAGTGATAACAAAATTGTTTCCCTTACATACCGGGAAATAAACCTGATAGCCAGTTGGTTATACTTCTTTACAGAGTCTGTAGATAAATTCATGCGATGGGCAATTTCCGGGTTCCGGTATCCCTGGGCCCGTAATAGAAAAACCGTTTTCTGTTGCATGGGCAGGGCATCAATCGCTTTGTCCAGCATGTCGAGGCGGTTATCATGATGTTGTTTATCTTTCTCGCGAAGCGCATGAAGGGTGTATTGTTGCTGTTTCTTTCTTTCGGTCACCATACTGGTAACATAATTAAGGGTATGATTGCGCAGGAGAATAAAAAAGTAGGCGTTAAACTGTTTTACTGAAATAAGTTTTTCCCGGTCTTTCCACAGCTTCACAAACAGATCCTGAAGTATTTCCTCGGTTTGTTCCCTGGAGCCGGTAATGGTGTAAACAATACGCCCCGCCTGGTTCGCATAGCCATGAAAAAGCCTGGCAAATGAATGCTGGCAACCGCCGGCAATTTGCG
>NZ_DATMTE010000597.1:0-3853 GCF_035564935.1 Chitinophaga sp.
TTTTACTTTTTTCAGTCCCTCCGGTACGCCGGCATACAGCAGGTTACCGCCACCGGCGCCGCCTTCCGGCCCGAGGTCAATTACCCAGTCGGCACTCCTGATCACATCCAGGTTATGTTCAATCACCAGCACAGTATGTCCTTGTTCAATTAAGGCGTTAAATGAGTCCAGCAATTTTTTAATATCATGAAAATGCAGACCGGTAGTAGGTTCATCAAAAATAAACAAGATGTGCCCCTGTGCCTTTCCCTTGCCAAGGAATGAAGCCAGCTTCACACGCTGCGCCTCGCCACCGCTCAGTGTATCACTGCTTTGACCCAGTTTTACATAGCCTAGTCCCACACTGCTCAGCGGTCGTATTTTGTTGCACACATCCTTTTCATCTTTGAAAAAGTCCAGTGCTTCGTCTACGCCCATTTCCAGTACTTCATAAATGTTTTTTCCTTTATAGGTTACTTCAAGTACCTCGTCTTTAAAACGTTTGCCACCGCAGCTTTCGCAGGTAAGATGCACATCGGCCAGGAACTGCATTTCTACAATCACTTCCCCTTCTCCTTTACATGCATCGCAGCGGCCGCCGTCAACGTTAAAGGAAAAATGCTTTGGCTGGAAGCCGCGCATTTTGCTCAGTGGCTGCCTGGCATAAAGATCCCTGATCTCGTCGTAGGCCTTGATATAGGTAACCGGGTTGGAGCGCGACGATTTACCGATGGGGTTCTGATCAATCATTTCCACCTGTGTAACATCATCCAGCGCACCTTTGAGCGCTTTGTGGTTACCTACCCTTTCTGCAAACTCACCTTTCAGCTTCATCAGTGCTGGATAGAGGATTTGCTTTACCAGCGTGGTTTTACCTGATCCGCTCACGCCGCTGATCACGGTTAATACCTGCAATGGAAAATCAACGGTAATATCTTTCAGGTTATGCTGCCGGGCGCCTTCAATAGTAATGGCTTTTTTCCATTTGCGGGTCTTCGCCGGCGGGTCAATGGTGTATTGGCCGCTGAGGTATTTGCCGGTCAGACTTTTACTGTCTTTCAGGATCTGCGGATAGGTGCCTTCAAAAATTACTTCCCCTCCCAGGTGACTGGCCAGCGGTCCCATATCGATGATATAATCGGCTTCCTCCATCATCTGCTCATCGTGTTCTACCACCACTACCGTATTGCCAAGGTCGCGCAGTTCCTTCAGTACTGAAATCAAACGGTGCGTATCGCGTGCATGCAAACCAATACTGGGTTCATCGAGGATGTACATGGAATTGGTAAGGTTACTTCCCAGTGTGCGTGTGAGCTGGATACGCTGGCTTTCGCCACCGCTGAGTGTATTGGCTACACGGTTCAGGGTAAGGTATCCTAATCCTACATCCAGCAATGTTTTAATGCGATGGTTGATTTCTATGAGGATACGTTTCCCGATCTGTTGTTCAAACTCATTGAGCTGCAGGCCGTCAAACCATTGTTTCAGGTCCGATACCGGCATATCTACCAGTTCCGCGATATTCCGTCCGCCTACTTTTATATAAAGCGCTTCCTTGCGTAAACGTCCGCCTCCACATTCGGGGCACACGGTACGTCCGCGGTAGCGGGCCTGTAATACTCGGTATTGCACCTTGTACAGGTTTTGCTCTACCATTTTAAAGAACTCGTTCAACCCGTAGAAGTGCTCGTTGCCTGTCCAGAGCAGTTTCACCTGCTCATCGGTAAGCTCCGCGATGGGTTTATGAACGGGGAAGCCAAATTTACGGGCGGTTTTAATGAGCGCTTCTTTGTATTCGCCCATTTTTTCCCCGCGCCATGGTGCTACTGCGCCTTCAAAAACGCTCAACCGCTTATCCGGGATCACCAGGTCGGCATCAATACCCAGCACCTGCCCGAAACCTTCGCAGGTGGGACATGCGCCGTAGGGGTTATTGAATGAAAACAGGTTGGGTACCGGCTCTTCAAACTGGATCCCATCCAGTTCGAAACGGTTGGCAAAGTGCTGTATTTCCTTACCATCGGTTTCCACGTAGCAATCGCCTTCACTTTCATAAAACGCGGTTTGTACGCTATCGGCTATACGATGTTTATCATCTTCCTCAAAATCCTTTGCTACCAGGCGGTCTATGAGAACCCATGCGTTATCGGGAACAGCTATTTTCTTCTGTTCCAGCAGCTCTTCTATACGTAATAAGCCGGTGCCTTCGCTACCGGGAACGTATAAACGGGAAAACCCTTTCTGTACCAGGATGTTCAGCTCCTCTTTTACATCCCTTTTCGCATGTCTGCGGAAAGGTGCGAGCAGTAACACTTTAGTGCCATTTTTCAGCTTTGTGATATAATCCACCACGTCACTTACTTCATGTTTTTTTACCAGTTTTCCGGAGATAGGGGAATAGGTTTTACCTATTCTTCCATACAATAACCGCAGATAGTCATATATTTCCGTCATCGATCCCACGGTAGACCGGGGTGTACGGGTGATCACTTTCTGCTCAATTGCGATAGCCGGGCAAATTCCCTTGATGTAATCCACATCCGGTTTGTTCATCCGCATAAGGAACTGGCGGGCATAAGAGCTTAAGCTTTCAGCGTACCTGCGCTGTCCTTCTGCGTACAGGGTATCCATTGTGAGGGAGGATTTACCTGAACCGGACACACCGGTAACAACTACCAGCTTGCTGCGGGGAATGGAGACGCTTACATTCTTAAGATTATGTACCCTGGCTCCTTTTATGAAAATCTGGTCCTGTGGGCTAACTTCCTGAGGATCAATTATACTTGTTTGTTTCTTTACTTTTGTTGCCATGACAGAACAAATTTAAGGGAAAAGATGTTAGCTCGGCAGGTCACTTTTTACAGATGTCCTTAATACGCTAAAAGCTAATACCTATGCGCTAAAAGCTATTTTTTATTATTTGTTTTATTGAACTAATCTTCTATATTTGCATAGGACCAGATCTATCTCGCTGGATTTTCCAAAAATCATCTTTAACTAAAACTGTTCAATATCGCCTAAACTCTACTTAATTAAAACAACCAAACTGGCTGTAAAGTCTGTAATTTATTTACTAACCCGCCTAGTTGTAGAAGTTTATGCAAGTAATGTACAAATTGTGCGATGAGCAGTTGATTACCCTCTTTAAAAAGGGGCATTCTTCCGCATTAGAAGAGTTGGTTCACCGTCATAAGGATAAGGTGTTCACTTCTATTCTGTTACTGGTTAAAGATTCCTTTCTTGCGGAAGATATTTTCCAGGACACCTTTATTAAAATTATCGACACTATCAGGGCTGAACGTTATACTGAAAAGGGAAAGTTTTTACCCTGGGCAATGCGTATTGCGCATAACCTCTGTGTAGATCATTTCCGGAAGATCAAGCGGACACCGATGATCAGGACCGGTGACGATAAGGATATCTTCGATGTGTTAGGCTTCAGCGACAGTTGTGCCGAGGAGAAGCTGATTACCCGTCAGAGCCATGACCGCGTTCGCAGGATGCTGGATATGCTGCCGGAAGAACAGCGGGAGGTAATTATCCTGCGTCATTATGCAGAATTAAGTTTTAAAGAAATTGCCGATCTCACGCAAGTGAGTATCAATACCGCACTGGGTCGGATGCGTTACGGTCTGATCAATCTCCGGAAAATGATGACGGAGAAACAAATCTGTCTATGAGGAACCCTTTTTTTTGCTTGCCAGCAACGAGCGGCCGGATGTAATGTCCGACCGCTCGCTATTTTAGGGGATCGCGGATCGCCTTCGGCGATGTAAATTGTCTTGGGACACTGATTACGCTGATTTTGATGATTTGTTTGATTTTATTTTATAAGCGAATGTGGGATCTGAGCGGAGTTTGTCTGACTCAGGAT
>NZ_DATMTE010000598.1:0-7428 GCF_035564935.1 Chitinophaga sp.
TTGCCGCCGTGCTCAACGAGCGTAAAATAGAACTGGCATACGAAGGAAAACGTTTCTGGGACCTGAGACGCTGGTTGCTTTTTAATAATGATAACGGCACCTGTACCCGTTTGGGAGTACAACCATTAACAGGCACCCGCAGAACGGGCCTTTTTATTTATGTAAAAAATAATGACGGTTCAAAATATACCGGCGCAAATAACCAGGACCCGCTTTATACACCACAACACGGTGGCAGCGGCGCAGTGATCGCAGAGCGTGAACCAGCCGCTTTCCCGCCGGGCATCACCGACCAGGAGCAGTATGTCGATTACCTGTATGATCATTATTTTGAAGTGATAGAGAAAGATGACCTGGACCCAACTAAGAACAACTGGAAGTTTGTGTGGTATAATCAGTATTATTTTTTCGGTTTAAGTCAGTCGATCCTTAATAATGCACCGTACCTGGAGCAAACAAAAGACTGGGATGGCTTCACCGGCCCGGGTGCTTTTGACCCGCTTAAATAAACGTAAATCAGCTTAAATAACAACCATAACACAATGAAGAACAGGAAAGCATTTTTACTGGCAGTATTAGGAATGTGTGCAGCTGCACAGGCGGTAAAAGCCCAGTACCCTACTATTCCAAAACGTATCCAGGATTCCAGTGAAGCCGCATTGAAAGAAGCACAGCGGCTCTCTGATGAGGCATGGGCAAAAGCATTACCCATTATTCAGCAGGATGCTGTTCATGGCAAACCGTACATTCCATGGGCTACGCGTCCTTACGATCTGCCGCAGGCCGATATCCCGGCCTTTCCCGGCGCGATGGGCGGCGGCGCCTATTCGTTTGGAGGCAGGGGAGGAAAAGTATATGTGGTAACCAGCCTGGAAGACCGTGGTCCCGGTACCTTGCGTGATGCTTGTGAACAAGGCGGGGCACGCATTGTAGTGTTTAATGTGGCGGGCATTATCCGGCTGAAAAGTCCGCTTATTATCCGGGCGCCCTATATCACCATTGCAGGTCAAACCGCACCCGGCGACGGCGTTTGCGTAGCGGGCGAATCTGTTTGGATCAACACACATGACGTAGTATTACGCTACATGCGCTTCCGCCGCGGCGAAACTTATGTGGGCCGCAGAGATGATGCCCTCGGTGGTAACCCCGTTGGAAATATCATCATAGATCACTGCTCTACCAGCTGGGGCCTGGATGAAAACATTTCTATCTACCGGCATATGTATAACGCAGGCGATGGCTCGCAGGATCAAAAACTGGCAACGGTAAATGTAACCATACAGAACACTATTTCCGCTGAAGCACTGGACACCTATAACCATTCCTTCGGCAGCACATTGGGCGGCGAAAATGCCACCTTTATGCGCAATCTCTGGGCATGTAACACCGGACGTAATCCATCTATCGGCTGGAATGGCGTGTTTAACTTTGTAAACAATGTAGTGTTCAACTGGCGCCATCGTTCCGCCGATGGGTCAGACTACCGGGGCATGTTCAATATGATCAACAACTACTATAAACCGGGTCCTATAACGCCAAAAAATGAACCGGTAGGCCATCGTATCCTGAAGCCGGAATCCGGCCGCAGTAAGCTCGGTTATCATGTGTACGGAAGGGCATACGTAAACGGCAATATCATGGAAGGCTATGATAAGGTAACAAAAGATAACTGGGACGGCGGTGTACAGGTGGAAGAAGCATCCAACGCAGGACCCTACCGGGATAGCATGCGCGTTACCAGGCCTTTCCCCATGCCTTCCTTTCCTGTGATGTCGGCAAAGGAGGCGTTCGATTATGTATTGAAAAATGCAGGCGCTACGTTGCCGAAACGTGATGCAGTAGATACCCGCATCGTAGAACAGGTGCGTACCGGCAAGATACAGTACAAAGACAATTCCGCCACAAATGTAGGCAGCGAATTTCTTAAACGCCGCCTCAGCAGTGAATCCTATAAAGACGGTATCATCTCCGATATCAGCCAGGTAGGCGGATACCCGGTGTATAAAGGCACTCCTTATAAAGACAGCGATGGAGATGGGATGCCGGATGATTGGGAAAAGAAGCATGGGTTAAATCCAAATGATCCGGCAGATGCGTCAAAGCTCGCCAGCAACGGGAATGGGTACACGAATATTGAGCAATTCCTGAATCATTCGTAATTATAAATGCTTATTAATAACTTGGAATTATGACCAGGAATCTGATAAAATTTATGAAGAAGGGTGGTATACTGTTGACCGGCGTTTTCCTTTGGTGTAATACCTCACTGTTCGCCTTGCAGGCCGGTAGCCGTGAAGACAGTGCCTACATCCGCGTGGCTAATCAACGCGCAGATAAAATTGTGGCTACATTAGGTGTTGCACAGGCAGACAGTGCCCTGCTGGTAAGAGATGTGATAGCCGGGCAATACCGCCACTTAAATGAAATACAGGCGCAACGGGACCAGGACATAAAATCCGCCAGGGAGAAATTTGGGGATGATAAACCGGCGCTGGCAAAGCATCTGAAAGAAATAGAAGATGCAAATAGTCAAACGGTGGAACAACTGCACACCGCATATTTATCAAAGCTGTCGGCCTACCTGAACCCTCAGCAGGTAAACCAGGTAAAGGATGGTATGACCTATGGCGTGTTGCCGCTCACTTATCGCGTGTATAATGATATGTTGCCCAACCTCACCACTGAACAGAAGGCACAGATCATGGCATGGCTGGTGGAAGCCCGTGAGCGCGCCATGGATGCCGGATCATCAGAAAAGAAACATCAATGGTTCGGTAAATATAAAGGCAGGATCAACAATTATCTTTCATCCGCAGGTATCAACATGAAGCAGGCGGAAGAAGAATGGAAAAAAAGAAAAGCCGCAACCGCAAATTAGCAGTCGGCTTCCCGGATTAAAAAGACGCAATGAAGAAAAGCCTGATCATCAGTTTTTGTTTAATAGCAACAGGCGCTGTATCGCATGTTACAGCGCAAAAGAAACCCAAACCGGTATCGCCGGTGGCACTGAACGCCACCGGCAAACTGGTGTATACACCAGACCCGCTGGGTAATCGTATACCGGATTTTTCCTATTCCGGTTATATGGCTGGAGGGCAGCCGGTGCCGGATGTACCGGTTCGTATAGTGGTACCTGTTATAAAGGGCGATGCTACTCCGGCTATACAGGAAGCCCTGGATTACGTGGCGGCATTGCCTGCGGATCAACAGGGCATCCGCGGGGCAGTGCAATTAGCGCAAGGCAATTACCACCTGGAAGGCGGTCTGCTGATCCGTTCATCCGGCGTAGTGCTGAGAGGGAGTGGCATGGGCACTGATGGTACCGTACTCACAGGGGAGGGCCACAACCGGCAAACGCTGATCCGTATCGCCGGGCAAGCGGACCGTACAACAGGCCCTGCTGTTAAAATTACAGATGCCTATGTACCGGTCAACGCACGCACCGTTCATATAGCAGATACGAAGGGATTCAAAGCAGGCGATAAAGTGATGGTGCAACGCCCTTCTACACGGGAATGGATACACGAAATTGGGATGGAGCACCAGGGAGGAGGCATTACCACGCTGGGATGGAAACCTGGTGAGCGCAACATTACATGGGACAGAACCATAACAGCGGTAAACGGCACCGCCATTACGTTGGATGCACCGCTTACCACTGCGTTGGATACCGCCTTTGGCGGCGGTACCCTGGCCGGATACAATTGGCCGGGGCGTATCAGTCAGACCGGTGTGGAACACCTGCGTTGCCGTTCCGTATACGACACCCTGAACCCGAAAGATGAAGCGCATCGCTGGATGGCTATCACCCTGGAAAATGTATGCGATGCATGGGTACGCCAGGTAACGTTTGAACATTTTGCCGGCTCTGCTGTGGCTGTGCTGGAAACAGGTATGCGCATCACTGTGGAAGACTGTAAATCGCTGGCGCCCGTATCGGAAATCGGTGGGCAACGCCGTTATACTTTTTTTACCGCCGGGCAGCAAACGCTTTTCCAGCGTAACTATGCGGAAAACGGGTATCATGATTTCGCCGTCGGTTTTTGCGCACCCGGACCTAACGCATTTGTACAATGTGAAGCGCATCTGCCTTTGAGTTTCAGTGGCCCCATTGACAGCTGGACCTCCGGTGTGTTGTTTGATATTGTGAATGTAGACGGGCAGGCCATCCGTTTCGGTAACCTCGGGCAGGATGCCCAGGGCGCCGGCTGGAGCGCTGCCAACAGCGTGTTATGGCAATGCAGCGCCGCACGGATCGACTGCTACCGCCCGCCAACTGCCAATAACTGGGCCTTTGGCTCCTGGGCGCAGTTTGCCGGTAACGGCTACTGGGAATCTTCCAATGAACATATCAATCCCAGAAGTTTATACTATGCACAATTAGCAGCGCGTATAGGCGATAACGTATTAAAACGGGCGCAGCTGCTGCCGGTGGAATCCGAAGCCTCCAGCAGTCCCGCGGCAGAGCAGGCTGCAGCGCTAACGGCCGGGTCGGTACAACCCGCGCTTACCTTACAGGAATGGATAGATCAGGCTGCACAACGGAATCCCATCCCGGTAAAAACTGCCGGGGTTAAAATGTTTAACGGCGCCGGTTATACGAAACAAGTGACGGGCGCCATTGCATCACCTATGCGTGTGAGCAATGGCTGGCTGCTGCGCGGCAATACCGTATTAACCGGCCGGCATTATGAAGTGCCCTGGTGGCGCGGTAATGTAAGGCCCGATGGCGTCGGGGAAGCTATGCCTGCCATCACCCGGTTTGTTCCGGGCCGTATTGGTAAAGGGCTGACTGATGACCTGGAGGAAGTGGCATCATGGATGACGGACGAACACATTGTTTCGCTGGAACATAACTATGGCCTTTGGTACGATCGCCGCCGCGATGATCATGAGCGCATCCGCCGTATGGACGGGGAAGTATGGCCGCCTTTCTATGAACTTCCTTTTGCACGCAGCGGGCAGGGAACCGCCTGGGATGGCCTTAGCCGCTATGATCTCACCAGCTACAACGACTGGTACTGGATGCGTCTTAAACAATTTGCCGACCTGGCAGATGAAAAGGGACTGGTGCTTATTCACCAGGATTATTTCCAGCATAATATTATTGAAGCCGGCGCACATTGGGCCGATTTCCCCTGGCGCTCCGCCAATAACATCAATCATACAGGGTTCCCTGAGCCTCCGCCTTACGCAGGAGACAAGCGCATTTTTATGGCAGCGCAGTTCTATGATATTACAGACCCGGTGCGAAGAAAACTGCATACCGCCTATATCCGCAAATGCCTCAGCAATTTCGCCGGCAACAATGGCGTGATCCAGTATATAGGCGCTGAGTTTACCGGCCCTGTATCTTTTGTTGAATTTTGGATAGATACCATCCTGGAATGGGAAAAAGAAACCGGTAAGAAGGCGCTTATTGGTCTTAGTACCACCAGGGATGTACAGGATGCCATACTCGCAGATCCGGTACGCTCCGGGGCTATAACGGTGATAGATATACGCCAGTGGCATTACCAGGCGGATGGCAGTTTGTACGCCCCGAAAGGCGGGCAGAGTCTTGCTCCACGGCAGCATGCCCGCCTGCTGAAACCAAAGAAGAGCAGCTTTGAACAGGTATACAGGGCGGTGCGTGAATACCGCCGTCAGTATCCCGGAAAAGCAGTGACATATGCCGGCAATGCTTATGATGAATTTTCCTGGGCAGCTTTCATGGCCGGTGGTTCTCTCGCAGGTATTCCCACAATCGCCGCTGATGGTTTCCTGGAAGCTGCAGCTACGATGCAACCGGTAGAATTACCTGGCATCCCCAAAGGACAATGGATACTGGGTAACGGCCATGGCTATATTATTTATGCCACCGGGGCGGTGCAGTTCGACCCGGGCAAAGGCACATGGCATATTTACCGGATCAACCCGGAAAACGGGCATCTGCTTAAAAAAGAAATCATCAAAGGAGGTAAGCCCTTTAGCCTCGCCAGCCCGCAGAAAGGGCCGGTAGTGATTTGGGTAAGTAATAAATAAACTGGATGCATGCAAAAGATCTATATAATATTTCTTATCACGCTATTGGCTGTTACTAATGCGGTGCCCGCACAAACAGGACGTATCACCAAACTGGGCATTTCCTCCAATGGCAGGTATTTTACCACCGGCGGTAATGCGCCCTTCTTCTGGCTGGGCGATACCGGCTGGCTGTTGTTTAATAAATTAAACAGGGAAGATGCGGAGAAGTACCTGGAAGACCGCTGTAGCAAAGGATTCAATGTGATACAGGTAATGGTAATACACAGCCTTGAGCAGGTGAACGCTTACGGGGACTCTGCCCTGGTGAATAAGAATGTGGCTACTCCTCATGTCACTACGGGCAACTCATTTGCCGATGCCACACAATATGATTTCTGGGACCATGTGGACTATATCATAGATAAAGCAGCAGAAAAAGGTTTGTACATGGCACTGGTGCCCGTATGGGGCTCCAATGTAAAAGCCGGCGGGGTGAGTGAACAACAGGCACGTATATACGCTGATTGGCTGGCCGCCAGGTATAAGCACAAACCCAACATCATCTGGATGAATGGCGGCGATATTAAAGGCAGCGATGGTACGGGGATATGGAATGTTATCGGCGCCACCCTGCATGAAAAGGATCCCGGCCACCTGCTTACATTTCATCCCCGTGGCCGTACGCAGTCGTCCCAATGGTTCCACCAGGCTTCCTGGCTGCAGTTCAATATGATGCAGTCCGGCCACCGCCGCTACGACCAGGACACCAGCGCCGGTGAACTGCATTACGGAGAAGACAACTGGAAATATGTGGAAGCCGATTACCGGCAAACGCCCGTTAAACCTACACTTGACGGGGAGCCATCATATGAAGGGATTCCACAGGGACTGCACGATTCCCTGGAAACCCGGTGGAGCGATAAAGACGTGCGGCGCTATGGTTACTGGTCGGTGTTTGCTGGCGCTGCAGGTTATACCTACGGTAACAATGCCGTGATGCAAATGCATGCCGCTGCAGATAAAAAAGGCAGCTATGGTGTAACGGATGTTTGGTCAGATGCCATCAATGCACCCGGCGCACAACAAATGATATACCTGAAAAACCTGTTGTTATCACGGCCCTACTTTGAACGCATACCTGATCAATCGCTTATTGCAGGTGAGCCAGGCGATAAATACAACCGCCTGCTGGCCACCCGCGGAAAACAATATGCTTTTATTTATACTTACAATGGGCGCAATTTCCAGGTGAACATGGGCAAAATTGCCGGAGATACCGTGAAGGCTTCCTGGTATGATCCCCGCAATGGTCATGTAATACCGATTGGTAAATTTCCTAACAAGGGAATAGCCGCCTTTGACCCGCCAGGCACACAACAGGATGGGAACGACTGGGTACTGGTACTGGACACTTATGTGCCC
>NZ_DATMTE010000599.1:0-2599 GCF_035564935.1 Chitinophaga sp.
ATCCAAAGTAATCAAATCAGGGTAATCAGCGTAATCAGTTTAATCCTGAGTCAGACAACCTCCGCTTAAATCTCCCCAAATCATTTAAAATCCAAAGTAATCAAATCAGGGTAATCAGCGTAATCAGTTTAATCCTGAGTCAGACAACCTCCGCTTAATCGCCGAAGGCGATTTCTTATTGTAAAGCGGCAACCCCACCAGGCTGATAAAGCCAAGGAGGATCACCAGTACGGTTTGCGCTACCCAGATGATCCAGCCAAAGGCAAAGCCGATGGCCAGCGGAATGCCGTATAATTCCAGCGACTTTTGCACCAGGGGTTGATAGGCGCCTATACCGCCGGGGGTAACGATCATGCCTACACTGCCGATCATCAGTACGGCGAGAGCGGCGCTGATGCCCAGGTGACTGGTTTCTTTCAGGCAAAAGAACCCGATGTATACCTGCGAAAGGTAGCAGGACCAGATCAGTACAGTATGCAACAGGAACCAGCCTTTCTTTTCCATTTTGCCGATAGAAAGAATGCCTTCCATAATGCCTCTCGCAAGGTTTTTTATGGTGATAGCCACTTTGGACCTGGCAAATTTTTTCAGGAGCCAGAGCAGCAGCAGTATTACGCCTGCAAGTATAATAATGCCGGTGAGCAGCTGTATGCCGTTGGCCTGGGCTACTTTGTGGGATAAGGGTATAAAGATGGATTCGTTCACGTAGGAGCCGAGTACGTCGAGCTGTGTTAATACGGTAAGGGCCATGAGCAGCAGCAGGCAAACCATGTCTACCGCGCGTTCCGCGATCATGGTGCCTACCAGTTTGTCGGCCGGTACTTTTTCATACTGGGCCAGTATCCCGCAGCGGGTCACTTCTCCCAGGCGGGGTACGGCGAGGTTGGCCAGGTAGCCTACCATCACGGCAAAGAAGGTGTTAAGGGTAGAGGGCTGGTGGCCCAGTGGCTTCATGAGCAGTTTCCATCTTACCGCCCGGAACCAGTGGCTGGCAATACCGATGGTCATGGTGGGGATCAGCAGCCAGTAATTGGCTCTGCGGAAGGCGGTGTTGATCTGTTCCCATTGTTCTGTAGTAATATCTTTGGTGAAAAGCCAGATCAACAGCACCCCTATGCCGAAAAAGCAAATAAACTTAATGACGTTCTTAAGCATTTTGGGCATGATCCAAAGTTGTTTAGGGCGTTAATAAAACAGGTACAGTATGGGTTTACAGTTTGTTTCCTTCTTTAGGGAAAATGGCAATAGGCGTATATTTTTTCGCTTCTTCAAAATCCATAGTGGCATAGGAAATGATAATCACTATATCACCAGGGGCAACAAGACGGGCGGCGGGGCCATTCATACAGATCACACCGGAACCGCGTTTTCCTTTGATCACATAGGTTTCCAGGCGTTCTCCGTTATTTACGTTTAATACCTGCACTTTTTCATACTCGATTAAACCAGCGGCGTCCATAAGGTCTTCGTCAATCGTAATACTTCCAACATATTGCAGATTGGCTTCCGTAACAACCGCGCGGTGAATCTTACACTTTAAAATTTCGATTTGCATAATTATACTGGCTTATCGCTATAGAGCGTTTGCAAAGCTAGGAAAAAAATATGGAAGATCGAACAGGGGATGCAGCGGTAATGCAGTGTTTGCCGCATCCCCTGCGGAATAGGTTACAAATTACCTTGCAGTATCATATTATCGATCAGGCGCACGCCATCCAGCCAGGCAGCAATGGCTACCACTACCGTAGCATTTCCCGGCGGCTGATCCAGGGGAACAAGGCTGTCATTTTCCAGCCGGAGAATATCCACGTATTCGGGCTCAAAGCCCTGTTTTTTGAGTTCATCAAATGCTTCGTGGGCGCCTTCCATAAAATGGAGGCCCTTCCCGAAATTATCCCTGATATGAAGGAGTGCCTGGTAAATGCCCACGGCTTTTTTCCGGGCGGCAGGAGAGAGGCGTGTATTACGGCTGCTCATGGCTAAACCATCCTTCTCCCTTTCGGTGGGGCACACCACCAGTTTTACAGGGGAATGGGTAACTTCCAGGAGCCGGCGGACGATCAGGCATTGCTGCAGATCTTTTTGTCCCATAAAAAGCTGGTCTGGTTGCACAATATCCAGTAACTTGTGAACAATGCGACCCACGCCCTGAAAATGCCCGGGGCGGAATTTACCTTCAAGGATGGTTTCCAGGTTGCCGAAATCGTAATGCAGATCACTTTTAAGACCTTCGGGATACATTTCTTCCACTGATGGTAAAAAAAGTATATCTGTTGATACGTTATTTAATTTTTTTATATCCTCTTCAATGGTAATGGGATATTTTTCAAAATCTTTTGGATCATTAAACTGAGTTGGATTGACAAAAATGCTGCAAACGACCACTTCATTTTTTTGCCTGGCAGCCTGAATAAGTGACAGGTGACCGGCATGGAGGGCTCCCATAGTGGGCACAAAACCAATGCTTTTGTTGCTTTTTCTTACCAGGTCCAGGTGCTTCTTCAGGTCCGCGCTGCGCTTAAATAGATACATAAATCATTGCTTAAAAGGATGTTAAAACTGACAGATTGACCAATATTCCGTAAAAAATCCGTAATTT
>NZ_DATMTE010000600.1:0-25129 GCF_035564935.1 Chitinophaga sp.
CCAAAAATAAAATCAGCGTAATCAGCGTAATCAGTTTAATCCTGAGTCAGACAAACTCCGCGGCAAAATCCGCTAAATGTACAGAATTATAGAAATAATGTACAAGTAAATAAAGCTGGCGCAGGTATAAATTTGTGCATATAAATAATGTAGTATGAAAGCAATTGTTTTAACCGGTGCAGGAAGTGTGGATAACCTGGTGTTAACGGAATTGCCGGTGCCGGTGCCTGGGGAAGCAGAAGTGCTGGTAAAGGTAAAGGCCATCAGCATTAACCCGGTAGATGTTAAAACCCGTGCCGGCAAAGGCCGGTACAATATATTAAAGGAAGAAAACCCGCTGATCCTTGGATGGGATATTTCAGGAGTGGTGGTAGCTTCCAACTCGCCCTTGTTCAAAGAAAACGATGAGGTGTTCGGGATGGTCAACTTTCCCGGGCATGGCCGCGCCTATGCAGAGTACGTAGCTGCGCCGGCGGCGCACCTGGCGCTGAAGCCGGCAAACATCTCCCATGAGGAAGCGGCTGCAGCTACCCTGGCGGCGCTTACTGCCTGGCAGGCGCTGATAGATCATGCCAGCATCAAACCAGGTCACAAAGTACTGATCCATGCCGCAGCAGGCGGTGTAGGGCATTATGCGGTGCAGCTGGCAAAAAACCTTGGTGCATACGTAATAGGTACCTCTTCTGCCGCCAACAGGGACGTTATTCTCGGCCTGGGCGCCGATGAACATATCGATTATCATACCCAGCCACTGGCACAGTATGTATCGGATGTAGACTTTGTGCTGGATACAATTGGCGGCGATGTGATTGACCAGTCGCTCGAAGTAATGAAACCCGGCGCTACCATCATCAGTATTCCTTCCGGTTTACGGGAAACCGTTACCGCCAGGGCGGAGGCCAAAGGCATCAATGGCTTTTTCATCCTGGTGGCCTCCAATGGCGCAGAAATGGGTAGTATTGCTGCTTTGCTGGAACAGAGCCGTTTGAGGTCTATCGTTTCCAAAACTTTCCCCTTTGAGGAAATACGGCAGGCGCATCTTCATATAGAAACCGGCAGAACGGTAGGGAAAATTATCGTACGGGTATAACAGTTAGTATCAGATCCTTTATTACAGCAGCGCAGTTAAAACCGGCGGTGGCCCGGCCGCCGGCGCTGCTTATTTTTTTAGGGAGATATAAAAAAATATTTCTACCTTGTTAACTACAATCAGGCACAAAATGCACCATATTTATTCAAGCACACCTCCGCCGGCTGTTGTTGTTTTGCACGCAAAATAACCAGCGTTACTACGGCTTTTAGCTATTCCTGTTGCAGGAATCAGTTTATCATATCTATACACTGAGTCTGTTTTACCAGCCTGGTTATTTTCGTGTTCCTTAAAGTCTTCCTTTATTTTTTACACAAACGAAAATAATGACCAGGTATATATTAATGGTTTTTGCCGGCGCGTGCAGCTTCGGCATCCTCTCTACTTTTGTAAAATTAGCCTACCGCGAAGGCTATAACGCCGCGGAAATATCCGTTACACAAGCCTTTGCAGGCATGGTTGTTTTATGGCTGCTGTATATCATCACCAGGCGGCAACGCCATTCCATGAGTACCGGCGATTGGGCCTGGTTGCTGCTCACAGGCGGGTGTATAGGCGTTACCAGTTTTATTTACTATGTATCGGTGGCTTATATACCTGCATCGGTGGCTATCGTGATCCTGATGCAGTTTACCTGGATTGGATTGCTGATGGAAGCGGTGTTTTTTAAGAAGATACCCTCTTTATTACAACTCATCACAACGGTGATGATCCTGGCTGGCACCTGGATGGGCAGCGGGTTGGCGGGGAATGGTATTACAGGACTGTCGGTAAAAGGTTTGTTGTATGCAGGTGCGTCTGCTTTCTTATATGCGGTGTATATTATTGCCAACAGCCGCGTAGGCAAATCGATGGATGCAGGGAAAAAAAGTGCGGTGATGATTACTGGCTCCACGCTGTGCATTTTTCTCGTGAATGCGCCGCAACTGGTGACCAGCACGCACTTTGACACCGGCCTGCTGAAGTGGGCGTTGTTCCTTTCTCTTTTTGGTACAGTGATTCCTCCTTTGCTGTTTGCAAAAGGAATCCCTAAAGTAGGCGCCGGTATCAGCGGGGTAATTATGACCGCTGAATTACCGGTGGCGGTGGTATGTTCGCATTTTATTTTACAGGAACCGGTGAACGGTTTACAATGGGCGGGCGTGGCGCTGATGTTGTTGTCGATGCTGCTGCTGAATGCGCATTATTTCCGCAAATAGTACAGGAGCCGGGTATTTGCCCGGCTCTTTTTCTTTATTGACAGAAGAACACGAAAAGCGCTGCTACGGGCTGATATCTTTTTTCACAACCGCTATTTATCATTTCACGCAATCGTTTGTGCGGGGAAAGTCCGCTGAAATCAGCTAACATTATCCTCGTTTAACAGGTGAATACATGAAAAGAAGATCCGTTTATCTGGCCGTTTTACTGCTATCCGGTTTGTCGTTATCCGCACAGGTATATTATGCAGGGAAATCCCCTGCGGCAGCAGTAGTACAGCCTGCCACCGGTGTTCTGGAAAATAATGTGCTGGCACTAAAGATAACCACATCCGGAAACCATGTACAACAAGCAGTGTTCACTGATAAGCTGACAGGTAAATCGTTCAGCTTCCTGCAAAGTAATTTGTTTGAATTTAAATTGAAAGATGGATCCGCATTAACCGCCTCCGCTTTCGAAATAAGCGCAAAACATGCGGGTAACATTACACCTTCAAAAACAGCAGTACGGTTAATAGATCGCCTCCCGGGTAAGCAGTTAACCTTTTCATTGGTGAACACTGCGAAAAATATTCGTGTTACCTGGCAAATTACGCTGCATAACGATTGCAACTTCATTCAACAGCATTTTCATATTACAGATCCCAATGCAACAGTAACAGACCTGTTGCTGGTAAAGGTTCCGGAGACCTGTCAGCCGCTGCTTTCCGGTATCGTAGATGGCTCTCCCATACTGGCAGGTAACAGTTTCTTCGCATTGGAACATCCAATGGCGCAGGGAAAGGTAACAACGCAGGGCGCCGGTAGTAGTATAGCGGCATCCGCTACCTTACGTTCCGGCAACGGCTTTGATATCAGCACCGCCTGGGGCGTTACGCCGGAAACACAGTTGCGCCGGGGCTTTCTTTACTACCTGGAAAAAGTACGGGCTGTTCCTTACCGCCCCTTCCCTCATTATAACTCCTGGTACGATGTAGGATATGATGGTAAAGAAATCACCGAGGCCAATGCCATGGACCGCATCCGCATGTTCGGCGACAGCCTCGTACAAAAACGTAAAGCAAAGATCAGCGCTTTCCTGTGGGACAGTGGCTGGGACGATTATAATAAACTCTGGCATTTCAGCAAACACCTGCCCAATGGATTTAAGAAGATGGAAGACCTGGCCAGGAAATACCATTCCGCAATGGGCGTATGGGTATCTCCCTGGGGAGGCTACGACCAGGAAAAGATCAGCCGCCTTGCCAGTATCAAAACATTACATCTTCCTTTTACGCCCAACGACAACGGCCTGAGCCTGGCTGATAAAAATTACTTTGACTACTTCAAACAACTCACCACAGGTTTTGTGAAAGAACAGGGTGTGGTAAGTTTTAAGTTTGATGGCGTAGGAGCCGGCAACGGCGCCAGCGGGGCAGGAGAGAAGTACGCACAGGATGTGGAAGCATTTTTACGCGTGATCACCGACCTGCGTAAAATGAAACCCGACCTCTTTTTCAATTTAACCGTGGGCACCTGGCCTTCTCCCTACTGGCTTAATTATGGAGATGCCATCTGGCGCGCCGGCGGTGATATGGGATTGCTGGGCGCAGGTACAAAAAGGCAGCAATGGATCACCTACCGCGACGCGGAAGTATATAAAAACGTGGTAAAGCGTGCAAAACTATATCCCCTCAACGCCATGATGTATCATGGTATAGTAGTGAACAATGAAAATGGAGTGGGCGCCGGTTTTACTAACGATGACGCAGGCATTGCAGAAGATATCTGGGAGTTCTTTGGTAACGGCACCGGTATGCAGGAACTATACATCAACCCGCATCTCATGAGCAGCAACAGCTGGAATGTATTGGCAAAAGCCATGCGATGGTCGGATAAACACCGCAACGTATTACCGGATATACACTGGGTAGGCGGTGATCCCGGTAAACAGGAAATTTACGGCTTTGCCGCCTGGAACCACCAGGAAGGCACGCTCACGTGGAGGAATCCATCTTCAGCAATAAAAAAAATTACCTTCAGGCTAAAAGATGTATTAGAATTGCCGGCAGGTTACCACGTGAAATTTTCTGCTTATAATGTAACAGGAGAAATGAAGGAAGGAGAAATGGACAGTGAAGCGGAAGTAACGCTGGAACTGGCGCCGTTCCAGGTGAAAGTGCTGGAGCTGAAGCCGGTGAAGTGATCAAGCCTGGCATTCTCCCACCAGGCTTCTCATTATTTCTGATTCAAAATCCATTTCCCCTTATCAACTGCGTACACGAAATTAAGTTTCGGCTTTTCTCCAAAATAAGTTACTTCCTGTTCTCCGGTCTTTTCCGCACCTATACGGCTGATAGCTATCTGCGAACGGATATTACCAGCCCCGATATGAAAATATACACGTGAAACAAACCGGAAAAGATAATCCAGCATCATGGCCTTTACGCCTTTGTTAATACCTTTGCCCCAGTATTGTGTGCCATAAAACGTATAGCCGATGAGGATACTGTTTTCCGCTTCATTATAATCATACATGCGCGTGCTGCCTGCAATTTTCCCGGTTACTTTATCCACAATCTTAAATGCGCCTTTGCTTTGCATAGCGCCGTCAAAAAAATTACGGAAAACATCCTTCTTCCAGCGGTCCCGGTTAGGATGCTGTTCCCATATTTCCGGGTCCGATGCTACGGCATACAGCGCTTCAAAGTCCTCTTCCTGCAATGGATAAAGAATTACCTGCTCATTTTCCAATATAGGCTGGATACTGAATTTCATGTGATGTTTTTTTATGAACGTACAAATTTATTCTTTAATCGGATGCTGCTTGTAGTCCAGTAAAAACAAAACCGGTAGTCCAGTATTATTGAAAGGGATCAGCATATTTAGGGTTAGTTACGAGCGATTGGTTTGTAAGCATTTTAAGGAAACGTAAACCGCCTGTTCCTGCTGCAAACAAACGGGGCGCCCTTTTTAATAAAGCTATCCACACTTTCTGCAACGTATTTAAATACGCTCATAACATTTATAACCGGCAGGTAACATAGAATAATTAAAATTGCAGTTGAATAACTAATAAATTATCTGATGAAAACATACCTGCTTTATTTTTTGATGCTCCTTTCGGGAAGTGCTTACGCACAATCTCCTGCACAACAGGGGCTTGCATTGGTAGGCGCCACCATCTATACGGGCCCTCAAACTTCACCCATTATATCCGGTGTGGTTATTGTCAAAAACGGTAAAATTGCAGCAGTTGGCAGCGACCGGCAAATTAAGGTGCCCTCAGATATGAAAGTGGTGGACTGCAAAGGCCTGGTGATGATGGCCGGTTTCTGGAATTGCCATGTACATTTTATAGAACCCAAATGGGATCATGCGGATCAACAGCCGGCAGCACAGCTCAGCCGGCAAATGGACAGCATGATCAACAGCCGGGGTTTTACACAGGTGTTTGACCTGGCAGCGCTGAATTATCCCAATCTATTGACGCTTCGTGCCAGGGTGATGTCTGGCGAAGTAAACGGTCCTGCTATTTTCACAGTAGGCGAGCCCTTTGTGCCGCCTCATGGAAACCCCTTCTATATCCGGCCGCTTTCCCTGCCGGAAATGAATACACCCGAAGAAGCAGTGGCGCATGTTACCAAGCAGATCAGGGCAGGCGCCGACGGCATCAAGATGATGTCCGCATCGCCGGACGGACAGGGGATTGTACCAATGCCACCGGATATCATAAAGGCTGCGATCAGCACCGCCCATAAATTTCATAAGCCTGTTTTTGCACACCCTACCTCCGATACCGGTGTGAACATTGCACTCGCAGGAGGGGTGGATATCCTCGCACACGTGGCCCCGGATGGTTATCGCCCCTGGACGAAAAAGGAAACGGATCAGTTACTGCAGCACAAAGTGGCGCTTATCCCTACACTGAAACTTTACAAATGGGAATTGGAGCGTAACGACCTCCCGTTAAGCAACCCGTTAATGACAACTGCTTTGCAGCAATTACGCGCATATGCAGGCGCCGGTGGTGAAATTTTATTTGGTACCGATGTGGGATATATCACCGATTATGATACCTCCGACGAATTTAGGCTGATGTCGGAAGCCGGGCTGAGCTTTGATCAGATACTCACTTCGCTAACAACCGCTCCGGCCAGGAGGTTTGGAATGGCGCGGCACAGCGGCCGTATTGCCAAAGGAATGGATGCGGATATTGTACTGCTGAAAGCCGATCCGCATACAAACAGCCAGCATTTTGCTGATGTGGTGTATACCATCCGCAGTGGTAAGATCATTTACAGCAGGTAAAAAAAAGGATGTGTTAAAAGTGGTAACTTTTAACACATCCTTTTTGTATGTAATAATGGCTGGTTGTTGCTTAGAAGCTGCTCATAGGCACTGATGCAGCTGACTTTACAGCTTTTGCCTTTGTGCCGTTGGCAATGCTTTCCTTTATTTTTGCTTCCGCTACATCGCTGTAGCCGGTAAATCTTTCCATAATATTACCTTCCCTGTCTACCAGATAAAGTGTAGGAATACCGGAAAACTGGAACTGTTCCATCGTCTTATCCTTATTATCGCTCAGCAGTTGTTCCCAGGGCATTGCTTCCTCTTTCATCGCTTTTCTCCAGGCGCTTTTATCGGTGTCTATAGAGATGCTTACCACTTCAAAACCTTTTGCCTTGTATTCGTCATAAAGCTCTTTTACTTTAGGGATGGCCTGGCGGCAAGGCCCGCACCAGCTGGCCCAGAAGTCTACCAGCAAATATTTTCCCTTGTATTTTTCAAGTCCTGCGAGCCCGCCGTTTGCATCAGGGTATTTAACGGAAGGCATAGGCTGACCGGTTTTCAGTTTCATCGCCTGGGCTTTATTCGTAATAATGGTTTGTTTCAGCTGCTTTGCTTCAGATAACCAGGGATAGTGCGCTATCAGTTTGTCGAGCTGCTGCATGGCTTTGTCGTACTGGGCGCCGGCTTCAGTGCCTGCCATGCCCCGCAGGGCATATACCAGTACCGGCCGGTCGGCATAGGAACGGGTTAATACATCCTGGCGGATATTATAGTCGTCACGCATAGGATTATATTTCTTCGTATTTTTCATATAGCCGTACCAGGTAGTATCGGTCGCTTTTTTGGCGTAGTACTCCATGTTGTATTCATCAATCATCCGGCGGTAGTTCAGCTCACCATTCAGCGTCATCATGTTAATGAAGTTGTTGTCGTAAGATCCTTCCACATAATTATAATGCGGTACTTTAACTTTATAGAAAGAAGTGTCATAACCCCGCATGTTCATTTTTACATCGGCATCGCTCCAGAAAGTGGCTTGGTCCCAATGAAGGGCATCTACGGTGTATACTCCCTGGTGATCCTGTTTGATCTTAAAGGTAAAGGTATTGTCCTTAGCCAGCAGGCAGGAATCTACCACTACCGGTTTCCCGCTCAGGTTATCTTTCAGCAGCCAGATTTTGTTACTGCTGCTTTTAGGATCGGTAAACTCCACGGTTCCTTTTACGGTAATAGATTTTACCACGTTGTTTTGCTGTGCCAGCAGTGCTGCCGGTGCAGCTAAAAGAGCGGCGGGCAGGCACATTGCATAAACTGCTTTCTTCATTATTGGTAGTAATTTGTTTTTGTGAATGTAGCGGCAAAGTAGGCATCGTTTTTTTTACCACGGCAGATAATGGACATACCGGTTGCAGTAAGGTACGAACCGGCAGGTAACAGGGACCAAAAAAATAAGCGCTTTTTTATACGGAAACAATAGTGGTATATAGTATCTTCAGCACTTGTTGAACAGGAAAAATACATATCAGCTGTACCGGTATTTCATCCATCTCGCCGTGTGGATGGCGTTGATATTACTGTACGCATTTCCGCAGATCCGGGTAAACTGGCCCTCGCCGTTTGGTGTGAAATGGGTATTGGTACAACAGGTATTGTATGGCTTTATTAACTTCCAGTTGTTTTATCTGCTGGCGTTTGTATGGCTGCCTTATACATTGAGGCGCCGGCGTTTCCTGCCGGCCGCCGGCGGCGCCTTTTTACTGGCAGTGGTTTTTGCAGTGATCAAGTATGCAACCGGTTATTTCTTTTTCCCCGACCAGGTGTTACTCGGTTTAATTCCCCTCAGCGGTGTACCAAAAGTATATATGTCATTCAGCGCGTACCTGCCGCTTACACTGAAAACCGGCGCCGGCGTTGCTTTGCTGGCTTATGGTTATTACCTCTTCCTGCAGTGGCGCAATACCGACCCGGCCGACCGGCAGCTGGCTGCTTCCGCAGCAGCAGCTCATACCAGGTATGAGCGCATGAACACCGGTTCCCGGCAGTTGCTGCACCACCTTCAACTGCTTACGCCCGTACTGAAGGATGAGCGTAAACGTGAACTGGAAGGTACCGCCGCCATCCTGCTGCTGTCGGACCTGTTACGGTATATGCTGTACGATAAGGCGCTGGAAAACGAGCGGGTGAGTGTAAAAAAGGAGCTTGTGCATTTTGAGAAATATGTCCGGTTACGCGCATTGCTGATCACCACGCCGCGGCTGCATCTCCGGGTAACCGGTAAAGAACATCCGGGCTTTATTATCCCGCTGCGGTTGCAGCAGTTAACGGAAGAAAGTCTCATTCAGTTTAAAGCGGCAGCCGATATCACTATTGCAGTAGAAACCGGTGACCGGGAATTAACGCTGTTGCTGGTACAAAACCAGTTAGTGGTTTCCCATAAAATAGCACTATATGCGTAACGCCCGGAAACATATCATACAATTTTTACTCCTGCTGCTCGTTTGGATGCTCCTGGTGTATGGCGTAAACCTCCTGATGGCCGGCCGGTACATGTTGCAATCCTTCCGGCGCATCAGCATCAACGACGGCTTGTTTGGCGCGCTGAACTTTATCCTGTTTTATAGCTGCCTGAAATGGATGATCCCGCCATTCCTGGAAACGAAAAATATAAAAAAGCTACTGGCTTTACTATTGCCGGTGCTTATGGGATTTATCCTGCTGAAGTATACCATTGCCCTTAATTTTTTCCCGGAAGAAGTGTTATACAGGGGCTATCGTATAGAACACGGGCAACGGGTGGAGATATATACCACGCTGCAGCAATACCTGGTAAACGGTTTGTGGAGCAGCGCCATTATAGTTATGGCTGCTTTTGCCGCCTGTTTTTTTATATTATGGCTGGAAGAAGATAAACGCAGAACCATTTTACAACAAAAACAATTACAGGCAGAATCAGGATTTTTAAAGATGCAGCTTAATTCGCATTTCCTGATCAACAGCCTGAACAGCATTTACTCCCTGGCATTAACGGGATCGCCGGAAGTAGTAACCGCCAATAAAACGCTTACACAGCTGCTGGCATACATGGTAAACCAGCCTGCTGGTATTGAAAACCGCGAGCCTGTAACAGCAGAGATCCGCTACCTGCAGGACTTTGTTACCTTGCAACGGATCCGTACCGGTTGCGATACCGGTATCGTTTTTAACTGGCCTGCACAGTTGCCGGATAAAAGAATAGCGCCACTGTTGCTGGTGCCTTTCGTGGAAAACGCTTTCAAACACGGTATTACCAACCGCCCTGAAAAGCCGGTCACCATTACATTGCAAGGAGATGAACAACAACTGGTATTCAGCGTGCATAATTTTATTTCGGGTACATATCACGATAAAACAGGTGGCATTGGGCTGGAGAATGTAAGAAAACGCCTGCAGCTGATCTATCCTGCCCAACATCAGCTGGAGATTACAGGAGGCAAAGAAGAATATTTCATAAATTTAACGATCAACTGGTAACGATATGGCAGTAAAGTGCATAGTGGTAGACGATGAGCCCCTGGCCGCACAGGTATTGGTGGCTTTCATCAATAAAACGCCGGATCTGCAGCTGTTGAAAACATTTCATCACCCGCAGGAAGCACTGGCTTTTGTAAAGAATGAGGCGGTAGATGTAGTTTTTCTTGATATACAAATGCAGGAGCTTTCAGGCATAGAATTTATGCAGCTGGCGCCTCCGGGGATACACGTGGTGATAGTTTCCGCATACGATGAATATGCCGTGGAAGGATTCGACCGGGAGGCGGTGGACTATCTCCTGAAGCCCGTTTCCTTTGAACGCTTCGCCCGTACAGTACAAAGGGTATTGGCCAAAAACGTGCCTGCCATTTCCCAGCCTGCCGGCACGGATTATATTTTTGTACGTACCGATAAACGCATAGTACGGGTAGATGTGAAAGACATTCTTTTTGTAGAAGCCCTCCGCAATTACGTAGCGATACAAACTACCAAACAAAAGATCCTCACCTTACAGAACCTCCGCAGTTTTGAAGATATCCTGGCGCCCTTCCGCTTTCTTCGCGTACACAAGTCGTATATCATCTCCCTGGATAAAATTGACAGCATAGAACGGCAAAGGATCTTCACCGGTGAACATCATGTACCCATTGGCGACGCTTACCTGAAGCAATTTATGGAGGCTATCAATATGCCCAGGTAGGCTGAACGTTATCCCGGTAAAATAAAAGAACTGGCCCGGTTACTTACCAAAGAGCTGAAACAACGTGGAGCGCAACTACCGGTACATAAAACCACAAAGAAAACGGTACCATATCCCGATGAATTGCCGGTGAAATAGCAGGAGCATAAAAGAACCCCTGAAACCACGCATTACACGCAGTTCCAGGGGGCACTCCTTTTCTAATCTTCCGCCTCATGGATCGCCATCACCGTTTTTATGATTGCATCTGGTGTAACTGAAATACTATCTATGCCCTGCTCCACAAGGAACTTTGTGAAATCAGGAAAATCGGATGGCCCCTGCCCGCAGATCCCCACTTTTACTTTCTGCTGCTTCGCCACTTTGATCAGGTGTGCAATCATCCGCAGCACGGCTGGATTACGCTCGTTATAAAGATTGGCCACCAGGGAAGAATCCCTGTCGAGACCAAGTGTGAGCTGTGTCAGATCATTGGATCCTATCGAGAATCCGTCTATGTATGCAGAAAACTCTTCAGCCATCATAATATTGGAAGGCAGTTCCGCCATCAGGTATACTTCCAGCCCCTGCTGCCCACGGCGCAACCCAAATTCTTCCATGGTTGCCAATACCAGCTGCAGCTCTTCTACAGTGCGGCAGAAAGGGATCATTACCACTACGTTTTTCAGCCCCATGGTTTCCCTTACTTTCACCAGCGCTTTACATTCCAGTTCAAAGGCTGGTTTGTATTGGGGGGAATAGTAGCGGGAAGCGCCTCTCCAGCCTATCATAGGGTTTTCTTCCGTAGGCTCAAAGTGTTTGCCGCCCAGTAAATTGAAGTACTCGTTACTCTTGAAATCAGAGAAGCGCACAATTACTTTTTCCGGGTAAAAAGCGGCGGCAATTTTTCCTACGCCATAGGCAAGCTTGTCTACGAAATAATCCGTTTCACTGGCATGTCCCTGTATGAGCTGTGCAATTTTCGCAGAAAGCTCCGGGTCGTTCAGCTCCCGGTGATGCAGCAATGCCAGCGGATGCGCTTTGATATAGTTGTTAATAATAAACTCTTCGCGGGCAAGTCCTACACCTTTATTGGGCAGGTGCGTAAACTGGAAGGCCATTGCCGGGGATCCCACATTCAGCATCAGCGGCGTGCGGATGGCCGGCAGCGCGCCCAGGTCCAGCAAATCTTCCCGGAAGGGAAGAATGCCTTCGTATACAATGCCGTCGCTGCCTTCTGCGCAGCTAACGGTGATGTTTTGCCCGTCGTTTAATTTTTCGGTAGCATCGCCGCAGCCAACAATAGCAGGGATGCCCATTTCACGGGCTACTATTGCAGCATGACAGGTGCGCCCGCCTTTATTGGTTACAATAGCGGAGGCCATTTTCATGATCGGTTCCCAATCGGGGTCCGTCATGTCTGTTACCAGCACATCGCCCGGTTTAAATTCGCTGCCGGTAATGAGCCGGTTATCCAGCGAAAAAAGAATATTCACTTTGCCTGCCGCAATTTTATCGCCTACGGCGATTCCTTTGAGCAGTTGCCGTGGCGGGGTACCGTTATGCTCAATGGCATAGGTGGTCACTTTGCTGTGATCCTTGCGGGAATGAATGGTTTCGGGCCTTGCCTGTACAATGAACAGGTCGTTGGTTAGCCCGTCTACCGCCCATTCAATATCCATCGGGCACCAGCGGCCTTTCTTTTCAGAATAGTATTTTTCAATGCAGCGCACCCAGGTAGCCAGTTGCATGATCTGCGCATCGTTCAAACAAAAGTGCTGTTGCTGTTTTTTTTCTACCGGGATAATTCTCGTTCTTTCATCGCTGCTTTCACCATACACCATTTTCTTATCTTTTACGCCCAGCTTTTTTTCAATGATGGGAGTATAACCCTGCTGCATACACGGTTTGAATACGATAAATTCATCCGGCGACACAGCGCCCTGTACCACCATTTCTCCCAAACCAAAAGAGCCGTTGATCACCACCACTTCTTTAAAACCCGATTCGGTATCGAGTGAAAATGCCACACCTGAAGCGCCAAGATCGGCGCGCACCATTTTCTGCACACATACGGATAAGCCTATACTAAAATGATCGTATCCGAAATTCTGGCGATAGCTGATGGCGCGATCGGTAAACAATGAGGCGAAGCAGTTCCTTACGGCATCAATCAGGGCGGCTGGTCCCCTTACGTTGAGGAAGGTTTCCTGCTGGCCGGCAAAGGAGGCATCCGGAAGGTCTTCTGCAGTGGCCGACGAACGTACCGCCACATCGGTTTGTTCCTGTCCGTATTGCTGCGATAAGGTATGATACGCAGCAATGATCTCCTCGCTCAGTTCATGCGGAAACCGGGTACTGCTGATGGCCTGTCTTATTTTCTGACCCGCCCTGCGCAGGGTAATGATGTCGTTAAAATCTACCGTGGCTACCTGCTCCGCAATAAACTGTTCCAGGCCGCTTTGCTTCATAAAATCGTAGTATGCCCTGGTAGTAATGGCAAACCCGGAAGGAACAGCAACGCCTGCCTCCGATAAATTAGCGATCATCTCGCCCAGTGAAGCGGATTTACCGCCCACTAAGGCAATAGCATCCATGCCCACCGCTTGGAGCGGCAGTACAATACTCTCTCTCATGTAAAAATGAGTTTAATGAATAATAATGTGGAGGACTATTGATCGTCTTCCAAACGTGGTTAGATTTCTATAACAGCAAGGTAGATCATGTGGCAATGGAATAACGGCAACACAGATAAAAGCGAAAACAAAACTAAAAAAATGCAGTGCCGCCGACTTTTTTTCATTAAATCAGTAGCAGTATTCCTATTTTTGAAAAAAAATCAGCCATGAGTTTCATACCTGACCAGATTGATATGTGTATAATGGACATATTGCAGGAGGACGCCAGGACCACCAATAAAGAGATTGCTTCCAGGTTAGGTAAGTCAGTTACTTCTATATTTGAAAGAGTGAAACGTTTAGAGGCAGAGGGGTATATTTTACGCTATATCGCCGTGCTTAATAAGAATAAACTGGGCAAAAACCTCGTGGCATGGACCAGTGTAACCCTTAAAGAACATGGCCAGGACCGGCTTCCGGCATTTGAGCAAAAGATCAATACGTTCCCGGAAGTAATGGAATGCTATAAAATGAACGGGCAGTTCGACTATCTCCTTAAAATACTGGTGGCAGATATGGAAGCCTATGAACTGTTTAATCTTACCAAATTATCCAAACTGGATAATATCTATAAGATCCGCAGCCTGTTTGTTTTAGCAGAAACCAAACAGGAGGTTGAACTTAACCTTAAAACTGGTTTGCCCATCAAGCTGCAGCAGAAAAATAAATAATTTTAAAAAGTAGGGCGGCGCCTGCAGCCATCATGGGAGCGCCCACAATAACTGCAGGCAACCGCCGCATCAAGTCCACCTCAAGTCCACCTTTCCTGTACGCGCCAGGTATGTGCTAAATCACTGCCATACTGCTTCTTCGCCGTTTTCAGGCATGTTACCGGCCATTCACCACCGGGAACTGGGAAATGCGCAATTTGGTGCACCCAAAAGGCACCAATGTGATCTCTTCTTCTTCGCCGGTTTCCATACCGTAGGTAATACTATAAGGAATAGGACCGGTCATTTCATTGTATAACTTCCAGGAAGGGATCCTTTTTGCCGTTGTTTTCAGGGAGATGGGAGCATGCTCCAGGCTCCACGGCCAGGCGCTCTTATGATCGTTTTTTTCTACCCGGTAGCGTGTGGCCAGTTTATCGTCGGGGGTGGCTATCAGTGCATAATTCCATGGGGTAGTGGGACGCACTTCCCGGTAGCTGTCGCCGTAGTCCAACGCGTCTTTATCATTCTTTACGGTAGTTATTGCTTCACCTATCTTCAGCGCATAAGTTACAGGGCCGCGTTCTACGGATATCGAGTTTTCGAACCAGTGTTCCTTATAGATGTGCATCGGCAACGCCAGTTCCACCACATCGCCCTGCTGCCAGGTTCTTTCCACTTTCACCACCTGGTTACCTGCCGCTTCCTGCCATACCTTCCCGTTGACCTTTACGGTTGCCTGCTTACACCAGGCAGGGATGCGCAGGTGGAAAGGGAAGCTTACTTTTTTGGGAGTGCTGATGTTAAAGGTAACGGCTTCCTCAAACGGGTAATTGGTGACTTCCTTTACTGTAACCGGGGTTTGTCCTGCTACATATACTTTCACTTCGCTGGGGGCATAAAGCAGCGCAGCCACGCCGCTATCCGCCGTAGCATACCACAGGTTCTGTGCAAACTTGGGCCAGCCCTGGTGCATATTGGAGGTACAGCATGCATAACCGGAAAGCAACCCGTAACAAAGATCGGTGCCGCTGTGGTTCACATCAAAGTTGCGGATATGCCGTGTAGCCATCACCTGGTTGGACTGCTGGAAATATTGGCGGGTCATAAAGTCTTCCGTGATCTGCGAAGGCAGCACATTAAAGGCGATCTTCTCCAGCTGATCGGCATATCGTACCTCGCCGCTTATTTCGAGGATGCTTTCCAGCGAAAACATCATTTCCACCGCCGAGCACAGTTCAGATCCCTGCGTGGGATTGTTGCCATGCAGGGCTTCATCTCCACCATAAAGACCATTTGCCATGCCATTAAATGTACGGAGGTCATCGAATCCTTTGGCGGTAGCCTTGCGGTATAAGGAATCCGGATGCTGCTGGAAATAGATCATAGGCTCCTTTATTCCCTGCGCAAGGTTTACGCCATGTATGCTCCCTGTTGTTGACAGCAGGGGAGTATGCATAAACGCATTGGTATAGTCGAAGGTCTGTTTGTGGATCACTTCTGCAAGATCCAGCAGGAAAGCATCTCCGGTAATATTATACAGCCAGTATACTACCGCCAGGTTATCGCCGGCACGGTACTTTGCCCAGAAAGTCCAGTGATCTAACGGTTTTTGCGGTAACTCTTTCAGCTGGTAGCGGAAGTAATTCGTCATCAGCTTAATGATCCGCGGATCTGCCGTGGCGTCGTAGTATTGCTTCAATACTTTCAGCATTACCATTTTGGGCCACCAGTCGTGGCTGTTGTCCCTTTGTATACCCGCTTCATACGGATAGTCTTTGCCCGGGCCGAAGTACCCATCGGGTTGCTGGCTTTTAATGGACCATTCCACCCATGGCTTTACTTTGGCAATCAGCGCCTCGTCTTTCAGCAGGTAAGCCAGTGGAAGCAATCCGTCGATCCAGTAAGGCCCGCGTTCCCACTGGTCGCCATCACCGCCCAGCCATCCGTTGCGCTGGTTCATTACCAGCGGGTATAGCTTATCCAGCTGGCCGGTAGCGCCGTTCTTTTGTTGTACCAATACTGTACGCAGCCATCCCTGCGGAGTAATGGCGCCCAGGGGCAGCATGGTATATGGTTTGGTATGAAGAGGCGCACGGTTGTTGTAGTAGTGCGGCACAACAGCCGTATTTTTCTTTCCCTGTGCCATAGTCTGTATGGTAAACCCCAGCAACATGGCGGAAGCAATCGCAAAATGTTTCATAAATGATTTGTAACGTGGCAAAATGAAGGGCCAATATATTCCTATTTTCCTACCGGTAGTTATCTCCATTGCCTCATTCTTTCTTTAAAATGTATCATATATTGTCTTATGTTTGGGCGAAAAAGATGCGGCATCTATGGGCAATCCTGTTAACCGGAATGATAGGAATCAACACATCAACAGCACAAACCACTCCCTTTGTTTTAGGCGAAACGCAACAGTTTTTTTCCGCTGCACTGAATGAAACCCGCACACTGAACGTATTCCTGCCCGATGGTTACGCAGCAGGAAACACCCGCTACCCGGTGATATACCTGCTGGATGGCTCAGCAAACGAAGACTTTATCCATATTGCCGGAATCGTGCAGTTCCTCACCATGATCAAACAGCTGCCGCCTGCAATCCTGGTGGGCATCGCCAACACCGACCGTAAGCGCGACTTCACCTTTCCCACTACTGTGAAAAAAGATAAAGAAGATTTTCCTACTACCGGTGGTTCGGAAAAGTTTATCCGCTTTCTTGACAAGGAGCTGAAACCATATGTGCAGCAGCACTTCCGCACCAACGATACCACTACCCTCATCGGGCAATCGCTGGGCGGACTGCTGGCTTCCGAAATAGTGCTGAAACAGCCTGCCCTTTTTAACAACTACGTGATCGTTAGTCCGAGCTTATGGTGGGACCAGGAATCCCTGCTGAAGCAGGCCCGGAAACTATTGGCGGCTTCACGGGGTGTACATGCCAGTGTATTCGTTACCGTAGGAAAAGAGGGAAAGGAGATGGAAGTACCCGCGAAACAGCTGGGGGAGTTACTGAAAAGCACGCCGGGAATACATGCTGCCTTTATGCCGTTGCCGGAAGAAACGCATCTTACCATTTTGCATAACGCGGCGTATAAGGCGTTGCAATGGCTGAACGGGGTGAAGTAATCTATGTATAAATTATCTGGCAGTTGTTACAAAAGAAACTCCGCCGGTTAGTTTTCCCAAGATAGGCTTTAATAAGCGGGATCTCACACCGCGGGCATATCTTTTTCGTATGTGCGAGCCAGTGTTTTTTCAGTACAAATGCTTTCTTCCATTCAAGGAAGTCGTAGCTGTATTGCACTGCCTCGCGTACCAGTTCTTTCCGTTTTTTCAAGGGCAGTTTTCCCACCAGACTTTGCGGGTGTACGCGTATACGGAACAATACTTCGTTCTTAATAATATTTCCTACACCGGCAAAAATATCCTGGTTCAGCAACGCATCGCAAACCAGTGCATCCGGGATCTTTTTAAGTTTAGCCAATGCTTTTGAAGCATCCCAGTTTTCATTCAGCACATCGGCGCTCCAGTCGTATACTTCATCCAGTGGTTCTTCTATGATCCTTATGGAAGAAGTGTAGAAATTCAGTTCCCCGTTGGCGAACTGTAAATGCAGGCGGGCCGGCATCTCTTTAGTTTCATTGATCCGGTAGGTACCAAACATCAGGAAGTGAATGCGTATGGTAAAGCCCGGGAAGCAGATCAGGAAATGTTTGCCCCAGCTTTTAAAGGCAATTACTTTTTTTCCTGTTATCCGGCTGAAGTCAACTGTTTTTGAATTGCCCGAGGCGCTGATCACCTTTTTCCCGGCAAAGCGGGCTGTTTCTTCTTTTAGAATTACTATTGAGGGTCCTTCCGGCATAAAATTGATGTAAATTTATCTATAGGAAACCTTACTAAATTGTGTGCCGTATATGTCGCAGTTAAGTTTTTTTGATGATAATGAAAGCTTGCGTTTCCCGGAAAACCTCCTGGAATACTATCCCCATTTCCTGGAGGCGGGGGCTGCGCTGGCGTTGATGAATGAACTGATTGGTACAGCGCCCTGGAAGCAAACCACGCTTACCATCAAAGATAAAATGCTGCTCACGCCCCGGCTTACGGCCTGGTTCGGCGATGCAAAGAAAAGCTACCGCCTGTCTGAAAAGCAGATAGATCCGCATCCCTGGACGCCTGCGCTGAGCGCGTTAAAGGAGAAGGTGGAAGCGTTTACCCACATGAATTTCAACAGTGTATTGCTGAACTATTACCGCGATGGAAACGACTCGGTGGCCTGGCACAGTGACAATGAAAAGGAACTGGGGCAGCATCCCAATATTGCTTCCCTGAGCCTGGGGCAGGCAAGGAGCTTTGATTTCAGGAATAAGAAAGATCATCAGCAGAAGTATTCTCTCAAATTAGGTAATGGCTCCCTGCTGATCATGAAAGGTGATTTGCAGCATCACTGGGAACACCGCATTCCTAAATCGGCCAGGCCCCTGCAGCCAAGGATCAATCTTACCTTCCGGATCATTTATTAGGCGCTGTTATTACACAGTTGAGGAATATTGTCACACCCGCTCATGTCATCTTGTTACAAATTCCTACTTTCGCAGTATGTTAAACACCTGTTTTATGAAACTATATACTGCAGTAGCATTACCGTTATTTCTTTTAACCCTGCACCCGGCAGATGTACACAGCACCGGTAAAGCCTGCATGGAAATGACGGCCCCAAAGCCAAAACCACGGATCTCCTTTGGCAATGGCATTGACCTCATTGTAAAAGGGCTTGGGCTGAACATCGACAATGTCCGTTTTATCAAAGCTCCCAAAGCCACTGATTATTTCAAAAAGGCCAATGATAAAGCCACGTACGCACCTTCCCTTATTATTGCAGCACTTAATGGCGTGGAATCGCAGCGCGATGTAAACCCTGAATCGCCGGCTACAAGGGAACAGTTTGCCATTGCTTTGTATGAGGCGATACAGTCTACCGGCCAGTACCCGGTAAACATGATGTTCATCAATATCAAAGATGAAGGCTCATTCGTGAGGGGCGGAATGAATGCGGTGCAAACGTTGATCAAGTTTAAAGTGGTAGCCCTGGAAAACGGGAACTATCGCCCAAAATCCTATATCACTAAAGCGGAAGCTGCAAAAATGGTAGAGAATGCAGCTGCATTTATAGAGGCGCATAAAAGCGCTGCGGCAGAACAGAGCGGGAAAGGGCCGGTGAGCTTTGCCTCCACGCCGGTGAATGATAAGGTAAACAGTATTGTGATTACGGCAGAAAATCAGCCTACTTCCGGTTATACGCTTAAAGTAACCCGCATTGTTTTCACGGAAGCCAACGAGGCGGAGATCCATTATAAACTTACGGCGCCGCCTTCCGGCAGTATGAATCTGCAGGTGATCACATCGCCAACGGCAGAAACGTTTGTGCCTGCGGGTTATACGGTAGTTTTAAAGGAAGATTGATAACGAGTGATAAAAATAAGCGGGCGTACCATATGTGGTGCGCCCGCTTATTTTTATCATTAATTTTTTATTCAGATGCTATCCTTACCTATCACGGTCCAGTCGTCATTGCCGTGTCCTTTCTGAATCCACCGGTCCATTTCCGCAGCAATAGCCGGCAATACGGCAAGCGGAACATTGCTTTTACTGGCTGCATCAATAAACAGCTGCGTGTCTTTCCGCGCCATGCTCAGTTCCCAGGAAGGGTTGCTGTAATTGCCGGAAGTCATGCGTTGTAAACGGGCCGGTAATGCGCCGCCGGGATTCCATGAACTGAAGAGGGAGCTTACATCGCTCACCGGTATCTCCAGCGCTTTGGCGAGCGACAAGGTATCTGCCAGTCCGGCGGTAAGCCCTACCAGGAAACTGTTCCCGATAAGCTTCATACCTGCAGCCTTACCGGTGGTATCGCCAAAATTGATCACTTCCCCTGTCATTTTTGAGAGGGCGGGCTCCCAGGTACTGATCACTGCCTGATCGCCGGAAACCAGCATATAGCCGGTACTATCCAGCGCATTTGCCGGGCCCATGAACACGGGGGCGTGCAGGTAGGTAAATCCACGTTCTTTCCACTCTTTTGTTCTGGCCACTGCGCCATCGGCGGAAGTGGTGGTGTGATCAATGATCACTGCGCCGGGTGTAAGTCCGGCCGCCGCAGCTGCCAGTACTTCATTTACCGTATGATCATCTTTCAGGGTAAGATGAATGCGGTTAGCGCCTTTAACAGCAGCGGCTGCATCAGGGAATGCCCTGGCGCCGTATGCCTCCAGGGCTGTGGCTTTTGAAGCAGTACGGTTCCATACCTGTACCTGTTCACCCTTACTGATCAATGCCCTTACGAAATTTGACCCCAGGAGGCCCATGCCTAAGAATGCTATCATAACCTTTTTTTTCCGAAGATAGGAAAAAGTTAACCAGTGGTTCCCGGTGTGTGTATTGAATACCATAGGTTAATTCCCACGCAGGATCACTTCTTTCAATACATCTTCATGTTCATCCGCCCATTCTCCCAAAATCCTTATTACCGGTATAAGAGAGACGCCCAGCGGGGTAAGGCTATACTCTACTTTTGGCGGAGCCTGCGCAAATATCTTTTTTGATACCAGGCCATGTTTCTCCATTTCATTGAGCTGGATATTTAATACACGACGGGTGGCATCGGGTATTTGCCGCTGTAATTCACTTGGGCGTTTATGCCCTTCATGGATGAAATACAGCAGGCGTATTTTCCACTTGCCGTAGAGCACTTCCCCTACGAGATCAAGACCGCAATTCAGCGTAATGGGGAGCTTTTTTACATACATGGTTCAAAAGTACTTTATTGTTCTTAAACAGGCGATAGGGATAAATTTTACCCTATGTGAATCGTTTTTCCGTTATTGACCGGCATAGGAAATTGAGGGAGTTTTGCTGAAAACAATAACAGATGAAACCAGGATTAAGTTTTGACAATGAACTATCAGGTAAAACAGCGCTGGTAACAGGCGGAACAAAGGGAGCGGGAAAAGCCATTGCAGTGCGGCTGGCCAGGGCAGGGGCAAAAGTGATCATCACTGCCAGAACAAGGCCGGCGGATACAGATCCGGCATTTCATTTTATAGGAGCCGATCTGAGCACAGCCGAAGGCATTGCTACCGTAGCCGGCGAAGTGGGCGAACAATATGGAGGTGCAGACATCCTGGTGAATAACCTGGGCGGTTCCGAAACGCCTGGTGGCGGCTTTGCGGTGTTAACAGATCATCATTGGGAAAGCACCCTTCAAACCAACCTGCTGGCGCCGGTACGGCTGGACAGGGCATTGTTGCCATATATGCTGGCAAAAGGTGAGGGTGTTATTATTCACATCGCTTCCATACAGGGTACCCTGCCGCTTTATGATTCCACGCTGCCTTATGCTGCAGCAAAGGCAGCATTGATCAATTACAGCAAAGGATTATCTAACGAAGTAGCGCCAAAAGGAGTGAGGGTACTTACCGTTTCGCCCGGCTTTATTCAAACCACGGCCGCCGACAAGATGATAGAGGAAATGGCTAACCGTGCAGGCAGCAGCTTTAGCGAGGCATTGCAGCAGCTTATGCAGTTCCTTGGTGGCATCCCTATGGGACGCCCGGCCAAACCGGAAGAAGTAGCTGAATTTGTAGGCTTCCTGGTATCACCACGTGCAGGGTATTTAAGTGGTACGGAGTATATCATTGATGGGGGAACTATCCCCACCATATAAACTCCTCCGTTAAAAGATCAGGGAGATAGTGACAGCGCGGCTGTCGTATTAAGGGCTTTCTTATTTGTACCTGTTTTTTCTTCCGGGGAAACTATAAATTTACAGCATGAGCAATCATCCTATTTTTACAGAAATGGCTTCGGCAGCTATCCATGCCGCCCAGTCCGATTTGGCGGAACACGCCCACCTGGTACCGGTTTTCGCTACCTCTACTTTTACATTCGACAATGCGCAGCAGGGTATGGACCGTTTTAAAGGTACGGCTCCCGGCTATATTTACTCCCGGTTTGGCAATCCCACTGTATCAGTGGCAGAAGAACTGATCGCTACCCTCGAAGCTTTTGGCATCACCGCTGCAGATGGTCAGCCTTTACAGCTGAAAGCATTGCTGCATGCCAGCGGGCAGGCCGCCATGGCCAGCATGTTCCTTTCCAATGTAGCAGCGGGGGATACTATTGTAACGCATTACTCGCTTTACGGCGGTACCCACGAGTTCCTGTTCGATTTCCTGCCGCAGTTCGGCGTAAAAGCGCTGATCGCCGATCTTCACGATCCGGTTGCTTTAGTCTCGCTGCTTCAGCAGGATCCTTCCATAAAAATGATCCATATAGAATCGCCGGCCAATCCGTCTATGCGCTGTGTGGATATTGCCGCGATCTGTGAAGTTGCCGGCAGGCATGGCGTAAAAGTAAGTGTGGATAATACTTTTGCTACGCCTTATCTCCAGCAACCCTTTCGCTATGGCGCCGATTTCGTTTTTCATTCCACCACCAAATTCCTGAATGGTCATGGTACCGCTATCGGCGGTGTGCTTATCGGAAAAGATATTGCCTTTATGCAAACAAAGGTGAACAGGACCGCGAAGCTGCTGGGTGGTTGCGCCAATCCCTTTGATACTTTCCTGTTGATCCAGGGCGTTAAAACACTGGAGCTGCGTATGAAGCAACATTGCAGCAACGCCCAAACGGTGGCCCAGTTCCTGCACGCGCATCCCGCAGTAGCACAGGTGAATTACAACGGGCTTCCTTCCCATCCTGATTATGCACTGTCTGCCAAACAAATGCGTTATCCCGGCGCGGTAATGAGTTTTGAACTGAAAGATGGTTTTGATGCGGCCGTGCGTTTCATCGACCGGCTGCAGATGTGCCTGCGTGCCGTATCCCTTGGTACCGTGGATACGCTCGTATCCCATCCTGCTTCGATGACGCATTCCGGCATGAAAAAGGAAGACAGGGAGAAAGCGGGTATCTCTGATGGATTGATCAGGATGAGCGTGGGGCTGGAGAGCGTGGTTGATATTGTAGCGGATCTGAAGCAGGCGCTGGAAGGAGGGAGATGAAAAACGGCGGCGGTGTAGCTATGGTTACACCGCCAGCAACAGCGACAACAAATACACTAACCCCACCGATACCAGTCCCATTACCACTGTACCCGTACTATACACCCGCAGCATATCTTTTATTTCCAGCCCGGAAAATTTAGAGATCACCCAGAAATAAGCATCGTTGGTATGTGAAATCATCATAGACCCCGCGCCCATTGCCAGTACGCAAAGGATCCGGCCATTGGCGGAGTCAAATCCCATAACAGGCAGCAGCGGTTGCAAAATGGCGGCTGCAGCAATCACTGCCACTGTAGACGATCCCTGCGCAGTTTTCAGCAACGCGGTAACCAGGAACGGAAGCAATAATCCCAATGCGGCAACAGATTGGTTCTGCGCAATGTGGCTGCCGATATCCGCTTTTGCCAGTATAGCGCCGAAAGCGCCGCCACCACCGATGATCACCAGTATGCCCGCCGCTTTTTCAGCGCCTTCCTGCAGGATGGCGCCCATATTATTTTTCAGTTGGGTTAAAGCCAGTAATATCCCTGTGCCTATTGCCACTTCAGGGATGCCCAGGATAGCGATTGTTTTGATAACAGGATTGGGATGCGTTATTTCCAGCCCGCTGAGGGAGCGGATGGCGATGAGTATAACGGGTACGGCTATAGGCAATACCGACATGAGCACGGAAGGGCCCTGCGGCGTTTCGGCCGCCACTTCTTCCGGGCTGCTAACGTCAGCGGCTACCCGTCGCCCGGCAAATACCGACCAGCAATAACCGGCAGCCGACGCCGGAATAGCAATGAGCAAACCATACAGCATCACCCTGCCCGTTTCTGCATGCAAGGTACCCGTAGCGGCAGTAATGCCGGGGTGCGGCGGCATCAGGCAATGCACGGCATACAGCCCCGTTGCCAGCGATGATGCCATCACCACCATGGAGATGCCGGAACGTTTAGCCAGCGCTTTGTTTAACCCGCTTAATACAATAAATCCGGAGTCGCAGAATATGGGCATGCCCACCAGGTAGCCGATGATATTCATCGCCAGCGCAGAGCGGCCGGTACCGGTATGACGCAGCACATAATTAGCCAGCACGGTGGTACTGCCGGTATGCTCCAGGATAAGCCCCAGCGTGGTACCCAGCACAATAAGCAGCCCGAGTGAGCCTATAATATTGCCCATGCCGCTTTTAATACTGCCAAGGATATCCATTACAGGCAACTGTAAAATAATGCCGGTAAGTATACTGGCCAGCAGCAACGCAAAAAAAGCATGCACGCGGAAACGAGCCGTGAGCAATACAATGAGGGCAATGCCTGCCAACAGGGCCAGTATGCTTTGTATCAATGGAATGGTACTCATATCTCTCCAAGATAAAATTATAAACCCAATGCTGCTACCGCTTTTTTTCAGGAAGCCGCGCAGGAGCGTTATAACATTAACGCATATATGTTTTTGCAAATATTATAGAATATTTATGCAACAGCCTGATAATGGCTATTTTACATACCTTTGCATCTTAACACAGCGGATATGAAAAGAATGTTATTGACCTCACGTTATTGCCTGGTGGCAATAGTGACCATTGTTTTAATGGCTTCCTGCGCATCTTCCCGGAAAACCAGCAGCCAGCATGCTTATATGACGAAGCAATATGAAGAGCTGAAGAATACCCTGAATGATGCGGAAGTAAGTATTATCAAAGACAGCCTGAAGGTGATCTTCCCCAACAACGTATTGTTTGCCTCTTCGTCCGACCAGGTGAACGAAAGTATAAAACCTACTTTCAGGCATTTTGCAGATGTGCTCAACAGGTATAATAAAACAAAGATCCTCATTACCGGTCATACCGATAACACCGGGGCAGCTGATTACAATCGTGAATTATCGGAGCGCCGTGCAACAGGCGCCAAACAATTGCTGAACAGTTTTGAGGTGAACAATGACCGTATGTTTACCTGGGGGCTTTCAGACCGTGATCCAATTGCTCCCAACAGC
>NZ_DATMTE010000601.1:0-4122 GCF_035564935.1 Chitinophaga sp.
CAGTTTAATCCTGAGTCAGACAAAATCCGCTGCATTAAAGCGAAACGCCTCTCTTCCACGGAATGAAATCGTCCTGGTTGAGTTGTTCTGCCTTAGTATGAACTTCACCACTGGCGGTTTTGATCACATATTCCAGGATCTCTTCGCCCATACCGGCAATGCTTTGCTCGCCGCTGATGATGGTGCCGGTATTGATATCAATGATATCTTTCATACGGGTGGCAAGTTTGGTATTAGTAGCCAGCTTTACCACGGGGGCAATGGGGTTACCGGTAGGTGTGCCAAGTCCTGTAGTAAACAACACTACATTGGCGCCGGAACCAACTTCCGCAGAAGTGGACTCCACATCGTTGCCTGGTGTGCAAAGCAGGTTCAATCCGGGTTTAGTCACATATTCTGTATAATCCAATACATCCGTTACAGGTGAAGTGCCTCCTTTCTTTGCTGCCCCGGCAGATTTGATGGCATCAGTAATAAGACCATCCTTGATATTTCCCGGCGACGGGTTCATATAAAAACCGGAGCCAACAGATTGGGCCTGGCTTTCATATGCACGCATGATACGGATGAATTTACCGGATGTTTCTTCTGTCTGACAACGGTTGATCAGCTCCTGTTCCACTCCGCAAAGTTCAGGAAATTCAGAAAGAATGGAGGTGCCGCCCAGCGCCACCAACAGGTCTGAAGTATGACCTACTGCAGGGTTAGCTGAAATACCGGAAAATCCGTCGGAGCCACCGCATTCCAGTCCTATTACCAGTTTGGAAAGAGGGCTGGGCTCGCGCTGTTGTTTATTGGCTTCCACTAAGGCAAGGAAAGTATCCTTGATGGCGGCAGACAGCATGGCAAATTCCGAAGCGCTTTTCTGCTGTTCGTATACCAGTACCGGTTTGTTGAAAGCCGGGTTTAATTTTTTGAGTGATGCCTGCAGAATAGATACCTGCGCGTGCTGGCATCCCAGGCTAAGGATGGTGGCGCCGGCTACATTGGAATGATGGATATAACCTGCCAGAAGGGCACATAAGGCATCTGAATCCTGGCGGGTACCACCACAGCCTCCTTCGTGCGTAAGGAATTTGATACCATCAATGTTAGGGAAAACCACATTGCGTTTGCCCGTTTCCGTTAGAGCGCCCGCTTCATAGTTTTTAATGGCTTCCAGGTTGCCGCTTTTGTAAAGAGAAACCAGGTCTGCCACCTGTTCGTTATATACTTCTGCCGGAGAAAAACCCAGCCCCTTTTCGAAGGCTGTTTTAATCACCCCTACATTCCTGTTCTCACAAAAAACCAACGGAATTACCAGCCAGTAATTACGGGTACCTACCTGCCCATCGGCCCGGTGATAACCCATAAAAGTGCGGTTTTCCCATTTACTCACATCAGGGGCCTGCCATTCCAGGGAATTTTCTTTCTCATGAAATGCATTGGCATCATGAACCACATTTTCGGTGGTAATGGATTCTCCCTTTAAGATATCTTTACTGGCTTTCCCCACCAATACACCATACATCGTAATGGGATCGCCTTTAAGGATATCGTTGATCAGGAATTTATGTTTAGCAGAAATATTTTGTTGCAGTTGAATATTGTGTCCGTTAAATGAGATATCGGTTCCTACCGGTATGTCCTGTAAGGCTACCAGCACATTATCATCAGGATGAATTTGTAAATAAGCGTTCATAGCAGCTAAAGTAGTAAATAACTGTTCCGGCTGTTGATAGTAAAATGTTAATCCTTGATAAGATTTTGACTATTTGATTATATCGCTGGAACACTTTGTTGGTGCAGGTCAGGAATGAATTAGAAATTGTTAATTGGCTATCAGGAGGGGTTTGCCCTGCCTGATAGCAAAAAATGCCCTGCTGCTGTAATATTTATGCAAACGTTTGTAATATCCACATATTTTGATATTTTTAATCTGGCAGCGGCTTTCAGACGGCAAAACCGGTGATTCCTTTGCAAAAAAACACCATGTTGATGGCGCCGCCGGTCACTGGTGTTTCATGAGCCCTAAAGGATTCAGCCGGAGATAGTACCGGATATTCCAGGGAGTGAACAATTGAGTATTAATATTTTATCATCTGGCAATTACTTCATAGTGCCCTCAACCTAATCTTTATAAATCCTGTTATTCATCTTATAAAAAAATAAATGTCAAATGCACGTTAAAAAACTGATCTGCACCTTATTGCTTTTTTCAGGTATCTCCGGCAACCTTATAGCCCAGGATGCCGGTAAAGCAAGAAATTACCTATATGAGGAGTTCAGGAAAAAAGGCGGCGATGCCGCTTTTAAAAATGTTACACAGTGGAGGGAAGAACGATACAGATCTGTTACTGAAAAGATTGCAGCGCTGCCTGCTGCCAGCAAAACTTTGTTGCTGAAAGAGGCAGATAAGGCATTATCATTTAACTGGCCATCGTTACCCGCTACTTTATACCTGCAATACCGGGATAACGGCAATCGTGTAAACTTTGAAAATGCGCAGTTTGAACGCCGCAAAGTTTTGTCGGCGTTAGTGGCGGGCGAACTGGTAGATGGGAAAGGGAAATACATTCCGCAGATTGTGAACGGTTTATGGTTGATACTGGAAGAAAGCACCTGGGTATTACCTGCTCATATAGGTGCGCAGAAGGCCGGTAGCGGGCTGCCTGATCCTGCAGAACCGGTGGTGGATCTGTTTGCCGGCGAAACCGCCGCCACGCTTAGCTGGGCCCAGTTTTTACTACATGAACAGCTGGATAAGTTTTCGCCGGTAGTGAACAAGCGGATCAGCTTTGAGCTGCAGCACCGCATTATAGCGCCTTTCCTGGCGCGGACTGATTTCTGGTGGATGGGATGGAGCGGCCGCTCCGTGAACAACTGGAACATCTGGATCAATACCAATGTATTACAAACAGCATTGCTGGGTGTAAATGAAACGGATATACGAAACCAGGTAATTGAAAAAGCGATCCGCAGTGCAGATAATTTCGTGAACGGATACCCGGACGATGGTGGTTGTGACGAAGGCCCTACCTACTGGGGACATGCGGGTGGAAAGCTTATTGAGTTTATTGATCTGCTGAGCAGTGCTTCAGGGCATCAGCTTGAGTGGAACCACAATGAACTGATTCACCGTATAGGCGCCTATATTTACAAAATGCATGTAGACAGCAGCCGGTTTGTGAATTTTGCAGATGCTTCCGCCAGTACAATTCCGCCGGTACATACGGTATATTTGTACGGAGCCACCTTTCATGATCCGCAGCTGATCAATTTTGCCGCGTATTTGTCGCGGTTGGAGAACCCCGACAGCAACCGGGTTAAAACCCCTTCCCTGGCTTTCTTTGTATACAATGTGGAATACCGGAATGCTTTGCTGCAAGCCAAAGCGGCAGCGCCCTATACAGCTGAAAACTGGCTTCCCGATTTGCAGGTATTATCCCTGCGTTCGGCAGCTGGTGATGCAAAGGGCTTATTCTTCGCAGCGCAGGGCGGTCATAATGCAGAAAGCCATAATCATAACGATGTGGGAAATTTTGTACTCTATATGGATGGTAAGCCTGCTCTTATTGATGTGGGCGTGGGCACTTATACCAAACAAACGTTCAGCGCCGACCGCTACAAGTTATGGTTTATGCAGTCGCAGTGGCACAATTGTCCTGCTATCAATGGCGTTCAACAGCATGATGGCCGCCAGTTCCGGGCCACTGCGGTGCAATACGCCCATAATAAGCTGAGTATGGATATTGCGGCAGCTTACCCGGAAGAAGCACAGGTGCAGTCATGGAAACGGACCTTTACATTCAATCCTGCAAAAACCTCCCTGCAATTGTCCGAAGCATACCAGCTTAAAAAGTGGAAGGAGCCTTTCCTGTTGCATTTCATGACCTGCCTGCCCGCCGATACCGGTACCCCGGGACGGATACTGTTAAAAGGGAGTACTGCTAACCTCTTACTTACTTATGATCCTGCGTTATTTGAAGTGGTAACAGCGGAACAGGAGGTGAAAGACGGCCGGTTATCACCTGTATGGGGTGATCATGTTACGCGTATCAGCCTGAAATCGCGCGGTAAAGCATTGAGTGGTAAGCATTCGGTTGGATTTACCATGAGCAGTAAATAAGGTGGTAATATGGC
>NZ_DATMTE010000602.1:0-2253 GCF_035564935.1 Chitinophaga sp.
GCGAATATATCCGCTTAAATCTCCCCAAATCATTTCAATCATTACAAAATCAAATCAGCGAAATCAGTTTAATCCTGAGTCAGACAAAATCCGCTGCAATCGCCGAAGGCGATGCCCTCCGCTCGCTCCTACCTGTTCACCAGTTTCATGCCTCCCTCTGTGTACCGCGTGCCGGCGATGGCGTTACTGTGTAAGATACTATCAATGGCGGTAAGGTCATCTGCCGACAGATTCACTTCCGCTGCCGCAGCATTTTCCTGTAAATATTTCCTGCGTTTTGTTCCGGGGATAGGCACTATATCTTCGCCTTGTGCCAGTAACCATGCGAGCGACAGCTGTGCAGCGGTAACACCCTTCTCTTTGGCAAAAGCTTCCAATGCATTTACAGTTTGTAAGTTCTGCTCAAAATTTGCTCCCTGGAAACGCGGCAGATTTTTGCGGAAGTCGCCGTCCCTTAAACTATCAGCATTGTTGATGGCGCCGGTGGAAAGGCCTCTTCCCAGCGGGCTGTAGGCTACCAGGCTAATGCCGAGTTCGCGGGTGGTAGCTAAGATCCCCCCTTCCACGTCGCGGGTAAACAGGGAATATTCTGATTGGAGCGCCGCAATGGGATGCACAGCATGGGCTCTTTTAATGGAGTCAATGCCCGCTTCAGACAGGCCCAGGTAACGTACCTTGCCTTCTTTCACCAGCTGGGCCATAGCGCCTACTGTTTCTTCCACGGGAATAGTTGCATCTATCCGGTGAGTGTAGTAAAGATCAATCACATCCACCTTCAGTCTTTTCAAACTGTCTTCCACGGCCTGTTTCATATGTTTGGGTGAACCATCGAAATAGGTACTGCCATCTTCCTTATACCTGAACCCGAATTTGGTAGCGAGAAAAACTTTATCTCTTTTAGTGGCAAGTATTTTTGACAGGAGGATTTCATTAGCGCCCTGGCCATACATATCTGCGGTATCCCAGAAGTTGATGCCCAGGTCCAGTGCCAGTTCAAGTGTGGCAAGAGATTCTGTTTCATTAAAATCCTGTGCAGTGCCGTATGCAAACGACATGCCCATGCAACCCAGTCCTATTGCGGAAATTGATTCGCCTGTTTTACCTAGTTTTCTGTACTGCATATTGTTAAAATTTTAAGGTGGTACAAATGTACATGCAGGTACAGGGCGCCGGATTGTAGAAGGCAAAGTATTAATTGTTAATATCAAAGTGTTATTGTGCCCGGTAGAGATGCGGGGAAATGCCACTATGATTTTTGAAGAAATGTGTAAAATTACCGGGATCTTCAAATCCCAGGCACCAGGCAATTTCAGCGATCTGCCAATCGGTGTGCATCAGCAGCAGGCGTGCTTCGAGCAACATTCTCTGCCGGATATGTTCGCTTACTGTTCTGCCCGTGGCCTGTTTCACACAGGCGTTCAGGTGGTTCGGATGCGTATTCAATACCTGTGCAAACTCTTTCGCCGTTTTCAGTGACAATTGATTATGCGTAAATTCAATCGGAAACTGTTTTTCCAGTTTATCGGTAAAGCGATGTGCAAGGGCCTGCGCAGCGGTTAACTGGCGCTTGGGTTGATTGGCCTGGGCCGACAAGCGTTTGCCTTCCAGCATCAGCAATTTCAGGTAAATGAGAATGGCTTCGTGTTTAAAGGCGGCATTCTCCTGGTATTCCTTTACCAGTTGACGGAAAATGGATTGCAGGTAATCTACCTGCTCCCCTGTTAAAGTAAATACAGCCTTCGCGCCCATCTGCCAAAGCGGATGTTGCAACAGGTTTTCCTGGTGATTGGGTTGCGATTCAAACAACAGGTCGGTGAACAGGCAATTGTAGCCTTCCTGTTCATCGGAAGTAGCATGCCATGTTTTTAATTCGAACGGATTGATAAAAAGTAAAGCGGGGCCATTGATCTCATAGCGATCATCACCAAGGGTAAAAATACCTGAACCTTTGGTGAAGAAACTGATCTTATAATAGTCCCGTCTGCTGGCCCTGACTTCGTCCATGCAGGGATACTCAGATCTTTCATATGCGGCGAAACTGCCACGTAACGGCGCTTTGGGAGTTACCTCTTTTTGTGTGTATAATAGCAGGTCGTCGTTAAAGTCATTGAAAGTTTTGAGCTTAATGGAGTTGTTTTTACTTGAAGACATACACCAAATTTAAACAATTATATGTTAAAATCTTTCCGCCTTACCGGTGTGTATGTTAACTTTTGTTCGGATGGAGTACCTGTAAACCCTTTCTGGTATTGG
>NZ_DATMTE010000603.1:0-5939 GCF_035564935.1 Chitinophaga sp.
AGATGTATACTGCCCTGTTGCGCCAGCCGTTGCAATTCCGCGCCAGGCTTTACATCAGGGTTATCTGCAATAATGTAATAGTTGAACTCCCATCCGCCGGGTTTAGGCAAATGGATCAATGGAAGCAAATATTGCTCATCCAGCCGGAAGGTGGGAATGATGATATCAATAGAATCTGTAATCCCTGACATAGGGCGCGAAGATAAATAAGATTTATTGCTTATCTGCGGTGATATGCATAAATAAAGGGGTGGCAAGACTACCTCCCCCTTAATATTTTAACCATATCCTATGAAAAACCTGATACAAAGATATATTCATGGCCGTTAGTGGCCCACCTTATTTTGTGAACGTATTATAATTCCCCGTGAATGCATGAAATCAGCCGGCCTTAACCGGTAGTTAACAAAATAATAAGCGTGGACACAACCCTTCCATTAATTACCTAATGTTTTCAGTGCGAGATAAGACATCAGGCCGGCGCCGGTTTCCAGCGCTTTTTCATCGGCATCGAAGGTGGCAGTATGTAAACCGGAAACAATGCCCCTGTTTTCATTGCGAACACCCAGGCGGTAAAAGCAGGCATCGGCCACCTGGGAATAGGAAGCAAAATCCTCCGCTGCCATCCAGATGTCCAGGTCTTCCACCAGTTCTTCCCCCAGGTAATCCACTGCATGTCCCCTGCTGGCTGCCGTTAGCTTATCTTCGTTGATCAGCACAGGATATCCTCTTTCTATTTTAATATCACAAGAGCCTTCCATGCTTTCTGCTATGGAGATGGCCATTTTTTTAATTTTCTCATGCGCCGCGCTGCGCCAGGTTTCGTCCAGCGACCGGAAAGTCCCTTCCAGTTTCACTTCATCAGGGATCACATTACTTGCCCCGTTGGCATGCATCTTTCCGAAGGTAAGTACAGACGGCAGTAAGGGGTTCGCCCGGCGGCTCACAATCTGCTGCAGGGCTATTACCATATGACAGGCAATAACCACCGGATCGATGCCCAGGTGCGGCATGGCCCCATGCCCGCCCTTCCCTCTCACTGTAATGGAGATTTCGTCGTTACTGGCCATATAGCGCCCGGAACGGAAGCCCACTTTACCAACGGGCAGCTCCGGCATCACGTGCTGCCCCAGGATATGCTGTGGCCGGGGATTTTCCAGCACTCCCGCCTTGATCATCAGGCTGGCCCCGCCAGGGATCACTTCTTCCGCCGGCTGGAAAATAAACTTCACCGTCCCGCAAAACTCCTCTTTCATGCGGCTCAGGATGCCCGCCACGCCCAGCAATGATGCAGTATGCACATCATGGCCGCAGGCATGCATAACGCCCTGGTGCTGTGAGCGGTAAGGCACTTCGTTCAGCTCCGCGATGGGCAGGGCGTCAATATCCGCCCGCAGGGCCACCACTTTGTCCGACGGCCCCCCGCCCCCCTGCAATAAAGCAACAATACCGGTATCAGCCATCCTTTCATAGGAGATTCCCAGGGAACGCAACCTTTCCTCTATAAAAATTGCCGTCTGGTATTCCCTGTACGAAAGTTCTGGATGGGTGTGCAGGTGGCGACGGTTGGCCGTTGCCTCCTCCAGCAGCCCGCTGGCTAATTGCCGGATTCTTTCTTTAAGCATGTGGCAGAAGTTTTTTATAAACTTCAAGTATACAATTTTTTATCCGGTCAAACAGCATCACAGTTTGCTCCAGCTTCTCAGTTTATACCCATAAAACGCATAGAATATCAGGTAGAGATAACAGGGGAACAATACCCAGTAAGCCAGTCGTACATTATACGCATCCGCCGCCAGCCCGTATACTACCGGCAACATAGCATTGCCGCATAAACCCATGATCATCACGGATGCCCCCAGCTTGGTAAACCGGCCCAATCCATCCAGCGCCAGCGGCCATATGCCCGCCCATACCAAAGAATTGGCAAATCCCAGCAATACCACAAACCAGATGGAGATATCTGTTACATGCCCCAGGAACCTTACTTCCCCATGCAGGTATATAATGCCCAGCGTAAATAAGGCGCCAAGAATGGTACATACTCTCAGGGCATTGGCCTGGCTGATCACCCGGGGGATCAGCGATATACCCAGCAGGTAACCGCAAATGGTAACGAATAACGTATAGGAAGGAAATGTTTTTGCTTCCAGCAGGGGAATATGCATAGAACCGGCATACCCGATAATTGTGTCAATGGCCACCACCTGCGTGCCTACATGTAAAAATATAGCCAGCGCCCCCAGGATCAGGTGGGGAAACTGGAATATGCTGGTTTTGCCCGCATTGGCGCTTGCCACCACCGCATCCTCATGCTCCGTGTCAATTTCCGGTAACGGAGATAAGCGCACTAAACACCCCAATCCAAACAATACCACCGATACTACCCCATAAGGCACTATTACCCTTCTTATCAGCGCATCCAGTACCTCGTTGCGCGCATCGCCGGTCATAGTGGCCAGCTCTTTGAACAAATCGCCGTCCGTGGCTTTCAGTATCACCGCTGCAAAGATCAGCGGCGCCACAATGCCGGCCCCCTTGTTGCAGATACCCATAATGCTGATACGCGCTGCTGCACTCTCTTTCGGGCCCAGGATGGTAATGTAGGGATTTGCCGCCGTTTGCAACACCGCAAGCCCGAGACCAATGATAAATAAACCTGCCAGGAACACCTCGTAAGTACGCGTATAAGCTGCGGGTATAAATATCAGCGCGCCCAGCGACATCACCCAGAACCCCATCATCATACCCTTCTTGAAACCCACCGCCTTCAGCAGGTAGGAAGCCGGCACCGACATAAAAAAATAGGAGATATAAAAGGCAAAAGCCACCAGGTACGACTGGAAATTGCTCAGTTCACAGGCAATCTTGAAATACGGGATCAATATGGCGTTTACCCAGGTCACAAACCCGAATACAAAAAACAATAAACCCACAATGAGTATCGATATCACGGTATCGCGCCGGCTAAGGGATCCTGCTGCTACAGTAGCTGTTTGTTGTTTCATGCTTGGTTATTTAGTTATTCCAATCGCTTTGCTATCGCCAATGCGCGGGTAGTGGTGTAATACTTTGCCAGCATACCCGGTATTTCCCAGGCAGGCATTTTGCCGGATGTAACATATACCAGGAACTGCTGCATCACTTTTGCAAACAACCGCTCATGGCCCTTTACCAGTGGCTCCGGTATTATTACTTCCCAACCGTGCGCACTTTCTTTCAGTGCAATCCCGGGATATTTTTGCGCCAGTGTATGAAAGGCCGCTTTCATTTCCGCTGTATCTGCTGATAATGGACGGATATACAGTACCGGTTGATACGCCTGTTCCTTATCCTGCAGTATCATCAGCTCGGCTTTACTGCCACGCAGCAGTGAATAATGCGTATCTCCGCCGCCGGCAGGCGCTTCATTATCCCATTGCACGGTAATACGCGCATGTACGCCACGGATGGTGTAGTCGAATGAGCCGTTTGCATATACTTTCAAACCGCCGTTTGCATCCGTCATCTCCTTCAGTGCAGGCGCAAACTGCGGCTCCCCGGTAATGGCGCTGTATTGCTGCAGGCTCATTACCGTAGGCCAGGTGGTAGCGGTATCTACATAAATATCTTTCTTATAATCCAGTACCTGTTCAGGAAAACAGGTCCACTGTACCAGGTCTGCCAGGTGGGTGGTTACATCCGTGATCCCTTCCCCCTGCTGTTTTACATCCATGTACCACGAAGGACGGATCAGTGTTTTGCCCGCCACTGTTTTCTTAAAATGATGCACACTTTTTTTGATCACTGAAGGATGACCTGCAGCGCCCTTTTCCAATGTACCAAACAGGCCCGGCAGCTGCGACAGCTCCCGCTGCAGGAGGTTGTGAATTTCATAACGCTCCGTCATCACATCATACAGCTGCACTTTATGGGCCGCAGCAGCCGCAAAGGATGCCTCTAAAGCCTCAAAACCCGCTGTGTCAATAGCCATCGGCTTATCTGCCAGCACATGCATACCCGCATGTACCGCGCTGCTGATATAAGCTGGCTTCAAACGGTTGTTGCCCGCCAGCACTACGATGTTCCCCGGATCGCATTGCAACATCTTTTCCAGGTAGCTGTTACCGGTATATACATCGGTATCCCAGTGAACCGCGGGGAGTTGCTGCCTGTTAAAAGCAGCTACCCTTTCAAGGTACTGCTTTACTTCGGGCCCCTCCGGCGCAAATACCTTTATCATGGCATCCACCCCGGGGTACATCTGTTGCAGCACCAGCAAAGCGTGGAAATGGCCGGGATCAAGTGCTATCAGCTGCATAGACTTCTGTGTTTTAGAGCATGACAACAACAATGCAGCCATGCCGATAAAGATAATGTTTTGACTTATCCGGTTATTTTTTTTCATTGAGAACGTTACCGGTCCCGAACAGGCCAACTGAAAAGACGGTACGCCGGCTGCACTAAACCGGCCACCACAAAAACATTGTAAAAACTCCCGGATTCCTTTATATTTAGTCCCTGTTTCCGGCCGGAAGGCCCCGAAACAAGGATTTTGCAGTTTATAAGATTAAAATAATGGCGATCAATTCCCGTTTTATTACAAAAAATTCCGATCAATGACCGTGACAAGAAGAGCTGCCCTCAGGCAGCTGCTGTATGTTTCAGCCGGTATGGCCATATTGCCTGCCTGCCTTCAACATACCAGCAGAACATCCTTAACATTAAAGAATATTGCGGTAGATGGCGACCAGGAAAAGATGCTGGCAGAACTCGTGGAAACGATCATCCCTGCCACTTCCACACCGGGTGCAAAGGAGCTGTCGGCCCACCTGTTTACCCTCATTATGATGGATGATTGCTACAAAAAGGAAGACCAGCAGAAATGGCTCAGTGGTATGAAAGCATTTGAACAGGCCGGTAAGAAATTAAACGGGCATAGCTTCGTCGACAGTACGCCGGCACAGCGGGAAGCGCTACTCAAAACCTTCGAAGCCGCTAAAGACGATAAAGACGACGCCGCTTTTTTCTATCGCGCTACCAAACGCCTCACCATCCAGGCGTATACCAGCTCCAAATATTTCCTTACCAAAGTAAATGTTTATGAACTGGTACCTGCGCGATTCCATGGTTGCGTACCGCTGAAACCCATTACCCGGAAGCTTGCCTAACTATTAATTGTATGAGTAAAGATAATACCAGCCTGCAAAACCGTACGTTCGATGCCATCGTTATTGGCTCCGGCATCAGCGGCGGATGGGCAGCAAAAGAATTTACAGAAAAAGGATTGAAAACACTGGTGCTGGAAAGAGGCCGTGATGTAAAACACCTGAAAGACTATCCCACTACCAGCCAGTTTCCCTGGGAATTTCCCCACCGTGGCCAGGTACCGGAAGCCATAAAAGATGCCAACCCGGTGATCAGCCGTTGCTACGCCTATAAAGAAGATGCCATGCACTTCTTTGTGAAAGATACCGACCATCCTTATGGCCAGCCCAAACCGTTCGACTGGATCAGGGGATACCAGGTAGGCGGAAAGTCGCTGATGTGGGCCCGGCAAACACAACGCTGGAGCGACTTCGACTTTGAAGGACCTGCCCGCGACGGCTTCGCCACCGACTGGCCTATCCGTTATAAAGATATCGCGCCATGGTACAGCTACGTGGAAAAATTTGTGGGCATCTCCGGAAACAAAGATGGTTTACCGCACCTCCCCGATGGAGAATTTCTGCCTCCTATGGAGCTTTCCTGCGTAGAAAACTATTTTAAGGATTTCGTAAAAGATAATTATAAAGACCGGCAGGTGATCTATGCCCGTTGCGCCCACTTAACACAGCCGCAGCAGGTGCACCTTGATCAGGGCCGCGGGAAGTGCCAGAACAGGGTGCTTTGCCAGCGGGGATGCCCTTTTGGCGGCTACTTCAGCAGCAACTCCTCCACTATTCCCTGGGCAGAAAAAA
>NZ_DATMTE010000604.1:0-4654 GCF_035564935.1 Chitinophaga sp.
ATTTGCCAACAAGGGACCTGAGCAGCTATTATAATCTGCCGCCTAACTATGATCCTTATACCGCTACAGGCGCATTCAACTTTTCGCCGCTTATCCAGTATAATCCATATGCCTTGCTGGCGCAGAAATACAACGCGGCAACAGCTAACCTGATTGGCAACATGAGCCTGAGATACCGGGTATTGCCAGGATTGAACTTAAAAGCAAACCTGGGCTATACGGCTTTGAACTTTGATCAGAATATGCAGACACCCGCTTCAACGGTGAACCCGTCGTACAATGCGGTGATCAGCAGTGCAGTGTTTGGAGCTACCTCTGCAAGGTCTTATATTGCGGAACCCCAGCTGGAATATACAAAGGAGCTTGGAAAGGGTAACCTGACCGCTTTACTTGGAACTACTTTTCAATCCAATACCAGTATCACCAATACCACATTCGGTACCAACTACAGCAACGACGCCTTGTTAGGCAGTATGGCTGCGGCAGGAACACTTTCTGCCAGAACTACCTACGATAATTATAAATTCACTTCTGTTTTTGGAAGGGTTACCTATAACTGGCAGGGAAAATATATCCTGAACGGAACCATGAGAAGAGACGGATCGTCCCGTTTTGGATTGAACAATCAGTTTGGCAATTTCGGCGCCATTGGTGCGGCATGGGTATTTTCAGAGGAACAGTTTGTGAAGGAGCATCTTTCCTTTCTGAGCTTTGGTAAATTACGCGGAAGCTACGGTGTCACAGGAAATGATCAGATAGCCAACTATCAGAATCTCTCTACTTACGCCGCCAGCGGATCTACCAGCGGTTACCAGGGAACAACGATACAAAATCCGTCAAGACTGGCCAATCCCGACATTCAATGGGAAAGTAACAAAAAAGCAGAACTGGCCCTGGAACTGGGCTTCCTGAAAGACAGGATACAGTTTTCCGCCGCTGCTTACAGAAATACGGTGGGCAACCAGCTGTTGTATATTTCAACACCCGGACAGGTGGGCTTTACCAGCTATCTGGGTAACTTCCCCGCCACCATACAGGCACAGGGACTGGAATTTGAACTGAATACGAAGAATATTGAAAGAAATGATTTCAGGTGGTCAACGTCGTTCAATTTTACTATCAACCGGTCGAAGATCTCCAAATTTGACAACCTTGCCAGTTTAAATTTCTATGCCAACCAGTTTATGGTAGGCTACCCGGTACCATTCAGCAGGCAGTATATTTTTAACGGTATAGACCCCGCCACGGGGATGATTACCTACCAAACAGCTAATGCCAATGGTATTCCATCTTACCTGGTAGATCAGCAGCCAACACCTGTAGGCACTCCCTACTATGGTGGGTTGAGTAATACTTTTACCTATAAACGGTTTGAGTTCGGTTTCTTCTTCCAGTTCAAACATCAGAATGGTTATATCAATAGCGTAACCGGATCACTCGGGTCTTTAAACAACCAGAACACCACTACGCTGGACCATTGGAGGCAAAAGGGCGATAACACGCAATTTGGCGCTCCTACTGCCAATTCCAGCAACCCGGCTTACAATGCTTATAGTTTCTATTATAACAGTTCCACCGCCTTCTTTGGCGATGCTTCCTGGCTGAAGCTGAAAAATGTGAACCTGGCTTATAATTTTCCGAAGCGCTGGATCGCTGCTGCCAAACTCTCTAACCTGAGGGTATACGGGCAGGCACAGAACCTCTTTTCAATATCGAAATTCAAAAACGCCTACGATCCGGAAATGGGAGCGGGGCAGGGCGGCGGACCGGGAATGCCGGCGCTGCGCACCATCGTTTTTGGTTTGAATGCTTCTTTTTAATACTAAAATTGACATCAACATGAAATTATTCTCCATACATACTATCTGCCGGGTTTTAATACCGGGTATATTGCTCACCACTGCTTCCTGTAAAAAATTTATAGAGGTAGATGTTCCCATTGACCAGGTAAGCTCCGATAAGGCTTTCCTCAATGATGCCACCGCACTTAGTTCTGTGCTGGGCCTGTATGCAAATAACAATATGCTTGCCTCCAGTGGAAGCACAGAAAACTCTTTACTGGGTGCGGCTACCGCCCTGGGCGGGGCAGCGGCGGATGATATTTACCTGAGTTCCTCCACTTACCTGGACGAGTTCAAAACCAATACCATCACCGTCGGCAGCGGGTATGTAAATAATACCTGGAACTATGCGTACGCGGTTATTTTCGCGGCCAATTCAGCTATTGAAGGACTGAATGCCTCTACCGGCGTGTCTGCCGGCGTAAAACAGCAACTGCTGGGGGAAACCTATTTTATGCGCGCCTTCATTTATTTTTATCTCACCAATTTATATGGAGATGTGCCCATGGTCACCAGCACAGTGAACAGTGTGAATTTAACCCTGCCCAGGGCGCCACAGGCGGAGATTTACCAGATGATCATCAGTGACCTGAAAACAGCGCAGGAGAACCTGGCTGATGCCTATCCTTCCGCACAACGTGCAAGGGTTAACAAAGCGGCAGCAGCGGCACTTCTCTCCCGTGTGTACCTGTACACCAAAGATTACGCAAATGCGGAAGCGCAGGCAACCGCCGTTATTAACAACGGCAGCTACAAACTGGAAAGCCTGGACAGTGCTTTCTTCAATACCAGCAACGAAGTGATCTGGCAGCGTTTTACCTTTTACGGGTACACCGTTTTCGGGCTTAACTTCGTGCCATCCGGTACCAGTCCCAACTACGTGCTCTATCCTTCGCTGGCAGCCAGTTTTGAGCCGGGCGATGCGCGCATGGACAAATGGATGAAACCCCTCCCCATAGGCAATGTTACCTACTACTATCCCTACAAGTATAAGCTGCGTAACGCCACCGCAGGCAACGAGTATAATGTGCTGCTCCGCCTGGCGGAACAATACCTGATCAGGGCAGAAGCCAGAGCGCAGCTCGGTAAGATAACAGGCGCCGGCAGCGCTGCTGAAGACCTGGATATGGTAAGAACACGTGCAGGATTACCAGGCACCGCTGCTGCCAGTCAAAGCTCCATGCTGCTCGCCATTGAAAAGGAACGGGCGCATGAATTGTTCGCTGAACTGGGTCACCGCTGGTTCGACTTAAAAAGAACAAACAGGGCTACTGCTGTGCTGGGCCCGCAAAAACCAACCTGGAAGGCTACCGCGGCTTTATTCCCGATACCGGCCAACCAGATCCTTTATAATAGCAACCTGACTCAGAATGAAGGGTACAAATAACCTGTAAATAAAATACACCAACCATGACCATGCTAAGAAAACTAAACAGGCAAATACGTTTGCTAACAGCCATCATTTGTTGTGCCGCCGGGGTGCAGGCACAACAACCTGCCGTAAAAGTTAAAACGCTTGGTGAGCCGGCGCCTTCTCTTTATATCTCCAACTGGATAAAAGGAGATAAAGTAACGGCATTCGAAAAGGGCAAAGTGTATGTGGTTGAATTTTGGGCTACCTGGTGCAAACCCTGTATTGCGGGAATGCCTCACCTGTCGGAGCTGGCGGAAAAATATAAGAAAGATGTAACGGTATTGGGCGTAAGCATCCATGAGCGCAAAGAAACCACGCTCCCTGTTATAGAAAAATTCGTTGCAGGAATGGGGGATAAGATGAAGTATAACGTAGCCACAGAACAGAACAACCTGATGGCGGAAAACTGGATGAAAGCCTATGGTGAGCGTGGCATTCCTTATTCATTTGTGGTGGATCAGCAGGGAAGAGTGGCCTGGGCCGGCGCTCCTAAAAACCTGGATAAAGTGCTGCCCCAGGTGGTTGCTGGTACCTGGGATGTTAAAGAGGCAGCGGAGAAAAGAAAGGAATGGCAACGGCTGTCTGTTATAGATAACAACAGCATACCTGTAATGAATACTTTTATGGGCAATCCCGGGAATCCAACAGGCGCCCTGAAAAAAATTGACAGCATCCTTGCTGAAAACCCCGGGCTTAAATATTATCCCAAAGTAGGCCACTTTACTTTTTACGCTTTGCTGAAAACTGATCCGGAAAAGGCCGTTGAATTTGGGAAGGAATGGCTGAAGCACAACGACTATCCCCCATTTTCAACCGTTACGGATGCGGTAACAGGAAAGAAAAACCTTCCCGCATCCGCTTATGTTTTAGCTGCCGGATGTTACCAGGCGCAGCTCGATCTTTACCCCTGGAGTATGGATTTTCCAGCCACCTACAAAAAAATGGCGGAGCTGTATACACAGGCAGGCGATAAAAGCAAAGCCGCTGAAATGCTGAAAAAGGCAGATTCGGCGGTGGCAGAAAAAACCACTCATTAATTAAATCTCAGAAAATGAAGTACCTGAAAATATGGCCCGTGTTGCTCCTCCTGGTTACAACGGCGGCCTTTTCACAGCAGCGCCGGGAGGTCGATCCTGCACTTGCTGCACTGCTAAACCAGAAGGATTCCGTTCAACTGCAAAACAGCCTGGAAGCACTTTCCAAAAGTGAACGGGAAAATGACCTGAACCTGTTGGAGACCTATTATAACACCATACGGGATCAAAATAAAAGAGACGCTGTTTCCCGGCTTGCCATCCGGAAATTTCCCAATGGCTTAGCTGCCTTTGACAGGGCTTTGGATGAGATCTATAATGAAACCAACGCTGCGGCGAATGAAGAAAAATACAGGCAACTGGTT
>NZ_DATMTE010000605.1:0-10228 GCF_035564935.1 Chitinophaga sp.
TGTCTGACTCAGGATTAAAATGATTACGCTGATTACACTGATTTTATTTTTTAGGATTTTATAAATTTTTAAAAGATTGGGGGAGATTTTAAGCGAAAGTATCCGCTTAAATCTCCCAAAATCATTTTAAATCCAAAGTAATCAAATCAGCGTAATCAGCGTAATCATTTTAATCCTGAGTCAGACAAACTCCGCTGCATTACCTGCCCAGTTCAGCTATTATATTATACAGCAGCTTACCCGCTACAGGGTCCGTGGCCGCTTTTTCCAGCGACATGGTACACAGATAGCTGTTGCCGGCTTTCACCAGTGTGGCGCCCTGGATAGTGGACATATAGGCGGCGCGTTCCGCCATTTCACCTTTAATATAGCCGTGTACGTTAATGTGCTTTGCCAGTATATCCAATCCGCGTTGGCGCTTTACCGTTAGTGCGCCATTGCATACTGCCGGTAGTTCCCGTTTGTTGTTATTGAAGTAACGGAGATCCAGGAGGCCAATGCCGTTGAATACCGGCGCTTCAGGGATGTCCATGTTTACAATATCTCCCTCCGGGAAATTCAGTACGCCGGAAACATATTGCGGGAGCAGCTGAGCGGCTGATTTTGCTGCATCCAGGAGCAATATCTTTCCTCCTGCCTGTACAACAGATTGCAGCTGCTGCTGTTCGGCAGCGCTGATATTCTTTCCGGGTTCCAGGCCGGCAAATACGTATACAGCGGCCTTCTTAGCCAATGCTTCGCTTACAGTTTGTGCAGTAGTGCATTTAATTTTCAGGGCATCGAAAACAGGCTTCATTTGCCCTGCTCCGTCTATTAGTACTACAGGGGCGGTGAGCGCAGGTGAAAAAAACCGTTGGTCTGCCAGTATTATTTTGTATTCGTTGGAAGATAGTAAACGGTGATGCTCCTTCAGGGTGAGCACCAGTTTACCGTTTACTTCCGCTGCGGGTAATGCTTTGGGGATAAGGATGTTTGGCGTTACCCATTGGCGGCCATAGTAAGGCACCTCTGGTATAGACTGTTTTCCAGTGGCAATAACGGCGCCTTCATTGGTTTGCAGCTGCCAGGTTAATTCCGTTGCGCTTAACGGTGTTCCTTCGTGGCGGTCGTTCACTATGCAGATGCGCGCCGGGAGTTGTGTGCCTGCATAAAAATGCCGGCCCCATAACTCCGCGCTTACCAGTACCGGCTGTAAGGCGCGCTGCAACGCATAATAAGTGGGGTACGGCTCAATAGCTTTGGCATCGTATACGTTGCGGAACCAGCTTATTAAAGCGAAATGCAGGATGCCCGCTGCCTTATCGTTGGTTCTGCGATAGGCTTCCGCCTGCTCGCCGGTAATAAAAGCCTGCGATTCCATGAACCAGGCAGGATCGCTGAACTCATAGGCCAGATCGCCCACCAGTTCCTGCGGCGTTTGATGCACCTGTGTATAGAAGCGTACCGGGTGGCCGGTTTCATTATTGGAGTAGCCGGACGACATTTCCTGGCTGATCAGCGGGCGCCCTTCGTTATGGTTGCGTTGCTGGAACTCACCGTTGAATTGTTTGAATATCGTATAGTCGTACCAGTTAATATAGGCGTGAATATCATCTATGTCGCCATCGTCGATATCCCTGAAGAAGTCCTTCCCGAATTTCTTCTCATTCCGCTTGTAGTTGGAGTCAAAACAAATGGGGCGGGTACCGTCTGTTTTCCGCATGCGTTTCACCACTTCAGAAATGATCTTCATTTTGAGCCTGGCTCTTACCGGGTCGGGATCGTTGTCGTAAAACTTCATTTCGTTGTTTACCGTCCAGAACAAAATGGAAGGATGGTTGCGGTATTTTTTCAGGAGACTGATAAATTCATCGGCCCATTTGCTGATGAGTTGTTCATCCGGCATAGAGCTGTTGATCATGAGCCAGGGCCAGGTGCCTTCGAAGCTGATGCCCACGCCTTTCCTGTCGGCTGCCGCGAGCCAGTTTTCGTTGTAAGGTGAAGTATGCGTACGGGTTACTTCCATATTGCCTGCTTTCATCAGGTCGTAGAAGCGTTCCGCCAGCTGTGTATCGTTAGGCGCCAGGGCAAAGGGTGTTTGGTTGCCGCCCCGAAGCCAGTAGCGGCGGCCGTTGAGATAAAGGAATCCATCCTTTGATGCAAAGGTGCGGAAGCCGGAGGTGATGGTGGTGCTGTCTGTAATGCGGCCGTTGCTTTCGAGGGAAAAAGTAAAGTTGTAGAGATTGGGGGTTTGCGGCGACCATAACAATGGCTGCAGGTGATCTATTTCATAGTGCAGGGTTTTCTCCTCTCCTGCCTTCATAACGGCGCCGGCTAAACGCTTGCCGTTATACAAACCGGGAATGTCCATATTGATGGCAAGGGGCTGCTCCTTGTCGGTGTTATTTTTCACGGTAACATCAAAACCTGCGCCGGTAAGACCCGGCTGGATGAATACATCCGTGATGGCCAGCGGCTCTGTAATGAGCAGGGACACCGGTTGCCAGATGCCCGCGGGATCGTCGTTGTAGAAGCCATGCGCCAGGTCTTTCAGCATTTTGTTGGTTACTTCTACGCTTACCGCCACATCCACTACTTTACCGGCGTCTTTGATACCGGTTACATAATCGCGGATCACTTTCACGGTAACCAGGTTCTTTCCTGCTTTGAATAACCCTTTGCCGTTAATTACGAATTGACCGAACATGCCGGTATGTTTTCCGGCAGGTTTCCCGTTAATGTATACTTCAGATACCTTGGATACGGCATCAAAGCGAAGAAGGGTTTCTTTTTGTTCAATGCCCGCCGGCAGGTTGATCCATTGCCGGTACCAGGCGGCGTTTGTCTTTTTATAATCAAAAGTATATCCTTCACACCTGGCGGTTTCCCGCTGGAAATAGGCATCAGAAGCGCCCTTAGGGTGACGGCCAAACGTTTCTCCGTGTAGCCATATCCGTATGGGATTCCAGAAATCGGGCACGTTCATGGTATGCCATTGCTCATCGCTTTCCTGCGGGGAAATGGCCTTGCTTTCATCGGCCAGCTGGTATACCGGCATAAACAGCCAGTTGCCGTTAAGTGATACTTCCGTGCGCGGCCGGCTGATATCCGTTACTGCAATAGGATGCCAGGCATCGCGCTGTTGTTTACGCAGCGTTTCCTTTTCCTTAACAGTAGCGCTGGCGGCGTATTCCTTACTGGGCAATCCTTCCAGCGCATCGTCCGGTAAAGGTGTAATGCTAAGATCGTCGTAACGGGTGCTGATCCAGCCGCCGCCGAGGGTCACTTTCCCTGATGGCGCCAGGTCGCTGTTACTATCGGTAACGTCTATACGCGGCAGGGATTCATCATTGAGGAATACGCGGATACGTGCGCCGCATACTTCTACCCGCAGGGCGTACCATTTACCGGGAACGGGATGAAAATCCAGTGTGCGCAGGGCCAGAAATTGATCGGTGCCCATATAGCCAAGGCGACTGAGATAAAGATTATTCTGCCGCCCGCCCCTGAGTGCCAGGATGTAGCGATCGTTCCGGTTATATGCCCGGAAACCGGCCCAGATCTGGACTTCACTGGCCGTACCCGGCATACTGGCACGGAAGCTGAAGCGATAATTCTTCAGCGAAGAATCGCCGAAAGTGGCATAGGCGTTTTGTGTTTGCAGAATACCATCCTGTTGTATCACTGATCCTTTGCCTATCGTTTCCAGTGTTACTTTTTTACTGAATGTAATCCGCTGCTGGCAGAATGCGCTGCCTGCCGTGAGCAGCAGCACCGCTAAAATCCTTGCGCTGTTTATCATCTTACAAAAACTTTTCTTATACTAAAAAAATAAGGAGCCGGGAAACGGCCCCTTCTGTTATTACGTGATCCAAATTGAATCTTCCACGATTCTCAGTCGTTACAGTGGGTTATTTCTTGAATTGCTTTTTTACAATATTGAGATAAAGTTCCCCGTAGCTTTCGGCCGGTTCAAGCTGCATATCTTCCGTCCAGTTATTCCAGCCGTCGATCATGATCAGCCGTGTTTTATTACTGGCATTCATTTTAGCCACATTGCACAGTTTTATGAACAGCGCGCCGCTATCGGTACGCGGATATTCCGGGTTGGTGCTGGTGGGCGTATTGATCTTCCAGCTATAAGCCGGCGTGATGTTAGGCACATAGTCGGCCCCGAAATTCTTTTCGAAATAATCCTTAGAATATTTCCAGTTCTGATCTATCGTTTGCGGCAGCAGGTACCACCGGTCCCAGTTGTTGATCTGCGAGCTGAACGACTGGTGATAGATGGCGTCTACACAGCCTTTGAAACGGATCTCGTAGCGGGCGGGCGGTGTCCAGCGGTCCTGCATACCTACTATGTAAGGTTCTATGCCCAGTGTTTTCAGCTGGCTTCTCAGCGTATCATAAATCGCTTTGTTGCTGTCGGAAAACAGCGTTTGTGCGTTCTGAATATACAGCAGGGGTTTATCGCCCACCTTCATGTAATGCGCATCTTTCATGTAAGGTACAATGCGGCGGAAATCGTCGAAGAACTGCGCCAGTTTGAGCTTATCCTTTTCAATAGGATTAGTGGCACTGAGTCCGCCGTAGGTACCGGTGCTGAAATTGTACGACATGGCAAATTTCATCTGGCCCTCGCCGTCGGCGTCAATGAACCCGCGGATCAGCGTGGAATCCGACTTATAGTTATTGGCGTCCCTGTTGGGAGAGCGGAAGGAGAACACGAAATAATCCAGCCCTGCTTTCACGCCATAGGCAATATGTTTGGGCATCACGCCTGCGGTAAGCACGCCGTTGGGCATCCCGTATTTTCCTACTACCGGCACTTCTTTGATATTGGCGTTCCAGCCGCCAAAAGAAGTGTAGAAAGCGCCTACCACATAATTTTCCGTTACCGGTACATCCGGTATTTCGTAGTTCAGGATATTATCATCCACAGAAGGACCGGTGATGTCTTTTTTACAGGCGTTAAGCAACAGGAAAGCGGCTGCTGCCAAAAGTATATTAACACGTTTCATGATGTCAGTTTTTAAGGATGATAAGTCTGGGTGATCGTGTATTTAAACCCATCCCTTTGCGCAGCTGCAGCCAGTTCCTGTACGGTAGTACCATACCATTTCTGGATGAAGCGGTAATCATAAGCGGCCGGCGCATTGTTCCAGTCGGGCACTGTATAAGGTTTTGCAAAATGCAGTTCCTGGTAAATATCGTAGTCGTCCGTACGGTTTACGCCCAGTTCTTTCAGTGCGCTCTGGTAGCCCACAGGGTTCAGGTTTACCACGGAAACGGGATACGACATTCTTCCCGGCACATCCGAATAAGTTGGGTTGGCGGAGTAAGAAGAATTACCACCCGGGTTAGTATGCGGCGGCAGGCGGAACACACGGGTTCTGCGTTCCAGGCACCAGCAGTCGAAACCACCGTCGGGGAAATAGTTCAGCCAGCGCTGTACCCATATTTTTGTGAGCGGATCGGCAGCAATATTGGCGTTGGTAAGACTCAGGTAATTATTAAATCCTGTACCGGTAGTATTCCATTTAATACCATCGCGGCCTTTGTATTCATCGCGGAGGGTGGTACTGATATTCCAGTAGGCGAAGTTGGCATCTATACCTGCATAATAATATTGCTCTGCGCTCATACTGCCGCCCAGTCCCATTTGTGCGGCTTCCGCCTTCAGGAACAATGCTTCTGCATAAGAAAGCATGATGATGGGCCGGCCCGCCTGGTAAATGACAGGATTAGCGTTAGAATAACTGTTGATGTTAGAGCTACCTACAATGTCCGGCTGGCCCGCAAGTGCGCTCCATCCCGCCAGCTTGGTACCGGCTTTTGGCTGGCCAAGATAAGGGATAGGGTAAGTAACCACTCTCAGCGAATCATCTGCAACACTGGTGAGTGTATCTGTTAAGATGAGGCGGTTAGCAGTAGGTACTGTGTCGTAATACACGCTGAGACGCGGATCTTTATAGGACCGGAACACGGTGAACAGGAACTCGCTCATTTTTGGCGCCTGCCCGGAAGCGCCGGGGGCATATGGAAAGTACTGGTTCGACTTAATGTATTTAATGAAATACGGGTTCTCATTATTATTTACATTTTCGAAGCTCATCTTCGCGGTTTCTGCTTCAGTACTGATAGTAGCGGATTCATTGGCCATTACTTCCGTGATGTGCTGCCGTGCCACAGCGCCCATATTCTTTTGCGTACGGATCGCAATTTTCAGGCGCATGGTATTGGCAAACTTGATCCAGTTTTGCAGGTTGCCGTTGTAGATCGCATCATATTTAAGCTTGTCGCCGTTCAGCTGGATCTTAGCTGCTGCATCTTTTAATGTAGAAAGCACGTAGCTGTAAACGGTATCTTCATTTTCAAACAGGATGGTCGACAGGTATTCCGGGTTGTTAGCCTGGTACAGCGGCACAGCGCCATAGTTACCGGCCATAATGGAATAGGCATATGCCTGCAGGATACGGGCCACCTGTACGCGGTTGTTATACAACGAATCGCTGCCATAGTTGATCACTACCTGGTTAAGGTTGCCCAGTACGCCCTGGTAAAATGTTTGCCACAGGCCGGCGTCTGTTACGTCGTACCGGTTGGCCTGCTGGCAAAGCAGGTGGCCCAGATCCCAGTATTTACTGGTGTTATGATCCGCCATGCGGCCGTTCATATTTTTTACCGCCGCCAGGATACTTGCTTCCGGGGCTGCATCTTTGAACTGTGTAGGGTCGGTGTTCAGGTTCTCAAAATCCCGCGTGCAACCCCAGCACATGATCGTTATTAAAGAAAGGATATATACTGCTTTCATGATACACATGTAAAAAGTTACTTTCAGGTCAAATCCATAAATAGAGAACGGGAAAGATCCGCCGGACTCAATACCCTGGGCGTTTCCGGTAGTATTGGCGGCTTCCGGATCGATACCCTGCGGCGTGTGTTTGAAAAGGGTCCACAGGTTGCGGCCTACAAACGCCAGGCGTGCAGATCTTACCGGTGTTGTTTTCAGGATACTGGCCGGCAGGGCATATCCGAAGATCAGCTCACTAAGGCGGATGTTGGATGCGTTGAAAGTGATAGCCGGCGTATTATTTAATACCATGTCGGAATTGTAGGTGGTTGGATTCATCCAGATACCGCTTTTTTTACCGGGGATCATACGGCCGTCTTTATCGAGGACGTTTTTACCGGAGGCGTCTACCAACGGGAAGTAAGCTTCCTGGTAACGGGCGCCTTTGGGCCTGTCTGCATCGCCGTAAACGGTATTGCCTTTACTGTTAGCCTGACCAACACCCATTCTTTCCTGGTCGTTTTCCCCGAGGATCACATTGCTCAGCAGGAATTCATCGCGGCCATACAGGCTGGCAGTGGTGTTACCCGCAAAGTTGGCGCGGCCATAGGAAGCGGAATAAATAACGCCGCCCCATTTTACAGTGAAGAGGAAAGAAAGGTCAAAAGCGCCGTATTTAAAAGCGGAACCCAATGATCCGATCCAGTCGGGGTGGAAATTGCCCAGTACTACATTCGGATCAGCAATGGTTCTTCCGTTGGAAGGATTCACGATGAGGGTATCGCGTACTTTATAAGGTGCGTTGCCGGTGAGCACACCATACTGCTGGCCAACAATGGCATTTACCGTGGCGCCAAGGTTGGTACCAAGACTAAGCCTGTCGATGTTAGGTACCAGCGATATTACCTTATTCCTGTTCATAGACCAGTTGGCCATTACATTCCATCTCAGCTTTTTTGTTTGCAGGGCCACCGCGTTCAGCGACAGCTCCACGCCCTTGTTCTGCATTTCGCCTGCGTTGAGGATCCGGGTGGAGAAGCCTGTTTCCGTAGGGATCTGCGGACGGATGATCTGGTTGGTAGTGTTGGACTGGTACACGTTGGCCGTGAACTGGATGCGGCTTTTAAACAGGGCCAGTTCCACCCCCGCTTCCCTTGACAATGTTTTTTCCGGTTTCAACGCCGGGTTGTTCAGCTGGTTGCCATTGCCGTAGTTCAGGTAAGGATTACCGAGAAACAGACCGCCATAGGGATACGTTGTGTACAGCGACAGTGGCGGCGCGGCATTACCCACCTGCGCTACCGATGCTCTTAATTTTCCGTAGTTGATGAAGCTGCTTTCCGGGAGGAAATTGGAGAACACGAAACTACCACTCACGGAAGGGTAAAAGAAGGAGCTGTTGTTCACAGGCAGCGTAGAGGACCAGTCGTTACGACCCGTGATATCGATGAAAAGGAAATCGCGGAAAGCCAGTGTGGCATTGCCGTAAATCGATTGCACATTAGAACGGACGAGCGACTCTGTAGCGGCAGGGAACGCGGTGCTGTTCTGGATGCTTGGCATATCATGTACCAGCAGGGAAGCGATGCTGGCGCCTCTGAACTGGTTGTTGTTAGTTACATATTCTGCGCCCAGGTTGGCAGTAAGACTAAAAGATTTGCTCAGCTTATTGTTATACATGAACATCGCCTGGTAGTCCCACATCTGGTTGTTCTGGTTGGAGTTCGAATAAAATCCGTTGGGCGTTCTGAGGCCACCGAGTTCCTTATACTGGTAATAGCTGGCAACTTTTATATCGGAAGAAGCCATTATACGGAAGTTAAGGTGGTTGGTAAGTTTAGCCGTGGCCGTTATACCTGCCAGCAGGCGGTTGGATTTATCTTCGTTTTCATTTTCATAGAGCATCCATAGCGGGTTTTCCACGCTGCCCACTGCGCCGAAGGTAACAGAGTTACCGAAGGGATCCGCCCATGGCGAGAGGGAGTTGATGTTTACGCTGCGTGGCATGTACACGTAGGCCGCCATCGGGCTGGAAGCGTCGAGGTTGCGGTAGGTACGGTTCTTTGTGCCCTGGTTGGTATACATCACCCTTGCTTCCACGTTCAGGAACTTGCCCAGTTTACGGCCGGCGTTAAGGGAAATGTTATGCTTCTTGATGATATTCTGGTTTTTCAGCACATCATCGCTGTTGGTGAACATATATGATAAGCGGAACGACGATTGTTCATCCGCTTTGTTGATAGAAATGCCGGAACTGTTGGTGATACTGGGCTTATAGAGGGAAGTGACATTGCCTGGTTGCGGCAGGAAACCACCTTCTACCCTTTTGCCGCTAAAGTCGTTGTAGGGCTGGCCCAGCATAGGCATTCCCCAGGTGGAACCGTTGAGTCCCATGCGCACGGCATCGGTACCCGGCACAATATTATTGCCGTTGCCTACGGTGTAACCGTTGGCCCCTTCTCCGTATACGTTCTGGTAAGCGGGAAACTCAGCGATGGAGTTCACGAGGGTGTTCTGGTTAATAGCGATGCCGAGGCCGTCGCCGATCTTACCTTTCTTGGTCACCACCAGTACGGCGCCGTTGGCGGCGCGGGAACCATAGAGTGCGGCAGCATTGGGTCCCTGGAGGATCTGGATAGATTCCACATCGTCGGGGTTGATGTCTGCAGCGCCGTTACCAAAATCGAGGTTGTCCCTTCCGTCGCCCATATCGTTGTTGATAGGCACCCCATCTACCACCCAGAGGGGCTGGTTGTTTTGCGTCATGGAGTTTTCCCCTCTCAGGATAAGGCGGCTGGACGATCCCGGCTGACCGGTGGTGGTTACCTGGAGACCGGCCACTTTACCGGCGAGACCGTTTACGATGTTCAGGTCCCGCGCTTCCGTGAGGTTGTTGGGATTTACTGACTGGGTAGCGTAGCCTACTGATTTCGCCTGGCGGTTAAGCCCCATAGCGCCTGCAATCACCACATTTTTTAAATTAATGGGAGAAGGCGCCAGTAAAAACTGGATGGTCGTTTTCCCGTTCAGCGCCATTTCTTTTGTTTCATAACCTGTCATGGTAGCCCGGAGAATGGTGGTTTTCGGGTCGGCCACGTAAATAGAAAATACGCCATCTTCATTGGTGGCCACCCCATTGCGCGTGTCTTTCACCATGATGCTGACCCCTGGTAGCGGATTGTTTTTGTCGTCCGTGGCTTTACCCTTAATAAGGGTTCGCTGGGCCATTGCCTGTGTACAACAGAGCAAAAGCAAGACTGGCAAGCAGAATCTCATAATTGATTGATAATTAATGGTTTAAAATAAACAGAACCGTGGAATTAATTTCCAGTAAAGCGGGAGCTACGCTGATAGTACGTGTTAGGACAGGGAAACTTTCAGATCGTGGAATCCAGTAACATAACGCTTTGCTGTGAAAATTGCTTCTTCAAAAAATCATATTGCAAATCAATGCGC
>NZ_DATMTE010000606.1:0-2783 GCF_035564935.1 Chitinophaga sp.
ACGATAATAACACACCGGTGAGCACACACAAAAGGGCATTCAGCGGAAAGGCAATCCCTACACCCAATACCAGTATATGATTCACAATATTATCAAAAGAATGATCATATGCCGTAATGCGCAGGATTTCACTGATTATGAAGCACAGATTGCATATAAATGCAAATTTTAAGAGGAACCGGATCCAGCGCATATTGAAATTTCGGATAAATTACAGTTATTTTTGTTTCTTTAAAACTAAATCCAAAATATCCGATGAAGCAAAACTGGCTAAAAGCCATTCTTCCACATGTTGCAGCAATAGGGCTCTTCCTCCTGCTGGCATTTGTGTATTGCGCTCCCGTTCTTGAGGGCAAAGTAGTGAACCAGAGCGACATGAAGAATGTAAAAGGAATGGCGAAAGAGGCAAAGGACTTTTATGAAGCAACCGGTGAACGTCCGTTATGGACCAACAGTATGTTTTCCGGTATGCCCTCCTACGTGATATATACGGGTCCGGGCGCCAATAAAATAGCCTATATGAACAGGATTATAACGCTGTATACACCGGATCCTGTAAATATGCTGTTCCTGGCTATGATATCCATGTACCTGCTTCTTTGTATACTGGACTTTAAATACTGGATCCGGGTGATGGGCGCCATTGCCTTTGCATTCTGCTCCTATAATGTGATCCTCATTGATGTAGGCCACGTTACAAAGATGTACGACATTGCCCTGATGCCTGCTGTACTTGCCGGTATAGTACTCACTTACCGGGGCCGCCTTATCACCGGCGCCGCATTAACAGCCCTGGCCACCGCCATGCTGATCTATAACAACCACCTGCAAATTATCTACTACACATTGATCATGGTACTGTGCCTGGCCGTGTGTGCATTTATACATTTTTTCCGGGAGAAGCAACTGGTACAGTTCTTTAAAGCATCCGCCCTCCTGGCCGTGGCCGGCGTGCTGGCAGTACTCACTTCTATGGACAGCCTCATGATCCTGCGTGAGTATACCAATTACACCATGCGTGGGAGCCAATCGGAGCTAACGCTCGACAAAGACGATGTGAACCAAAAGAAATCCACCGGCCTGGATATTGATTACGCGTACGACTGGAGCTATGGCAAAGCGGAATCGGGCACCCTCCTGATTCCCGGTTATGCAGGTAACTCCTCGGGGCAGAAACTGAAGGTAAGCTCCAACTTCGGCCAGCAGATGATCAGTCTTGGCGCCAACGAAGCCCAGGTAGAACAATTCCTTGGCCAGCAAAAACTGCCGCTCTACTACGGCGCGCAGTCGAAAGGCACTTCCGGCCCTGTGTATGTAGGCGCTATTATCTGCTTCCTTTTCGTATTATCGTTACTGTTAGTGAAAAGCTGGCATAAGTGGTGGCTCATTGCCATTACCGTTATCGGCTTTATACTGGCCTGGGGTAAAAACATGTCGTTTATCAACGATCCGCTGTTTTACCACCTGCCCCTGTATAATAAGTTCCGTGCCCCCGCACAGGCGCTGGTATTACCATCGCTCACCTTTGTGGTGCTGGCCTGCTGGGGCCTGCAGGAAATTGCCAATGGTAAGCACACTACACAGGAACTGTTGAAAAAACTGAAAGAGTCTGCCATTATCACCGGTGCATGTATCCTTGGTTTTATTCTCATCAGCTACTTCTTTGTAGGCTTCAAGTCTGCCAGCGACGATAGTATGCTGCAGTATTTCTCCCAGATGATGGGAGGCGAGGAAAATGGCAAGCTCCTTATCCGCGCGCTGGAGAAAGACCGCGCCAGCTTACTGCTTACGGATGGGTTACGCTCTGCCTTCTTCATCCTTGTAGCCGCCGGTGCTATCTGGGCTTTCCTTACCAATAAAATGAAATGGCAGATCTCCGCCATCATTATCACTGCAGCAGTCACTATCGATCTGTGGGCGGTAGATAAAAACTACCTGGGCAGCGAAAGCTTCGTGGACGACCTGAGCTATATGCAGGAACTGCAGCCTTCCGCTGCTGATCAGCAGATCAAACAGGACCCCGACCCATACTACCGTGTGTTCAATCTTACCACGGCGCCGTTTGATGATGCCTCCCCTTCCTATTTCCACAAAAATATCGGCGGTTACAGCCCTGCTAAATTGTGGGTTTATCAGGATCTCATCTCACACCAGATTGCCAAAAACAACATGCATGTGCTGAACATGCTTAACACAAAATATTTTATTGTTCCGGATCAGAAAACCGGGCAGCCAGTTGCACAACGCAACCCGGATGCCTACGGTAACGCATGGTTTGTTCGTGATATCGTATGGGCGCCTGATGCCAATACAGAAATGAAAACACTGGATGCATTAAATACACGCGACTCTGCAGTGATCGATAAACGGTTTGAAAAGCAGTTGGGCAGCTTCAAACCGGGGGCCGACAGTACCGCTTCCATCAAGCTCACCAAATACGGGCTGAATAAACTGGAATACGCTTCCCGCAACAGCCAGGAAGGTTTTGGTGTGTTCTCTGAAATTTACTACCCTGCCGGATGGAATGCGTTTATTGATGGTAAACCAGCAGATATTATCCGTACAGATTATGCCTTACGCGGACTGAAAATACCTGCCGGGGAGCATAAAATAGAAATGAAGTTTGAACCGCAAACATTCCTGAAAGGGCTTAAGATCGCTAACATCACCTCTATACTGCTGCTGCTGCTGGTAGCGGCTTCCCTGGTGTTTGAAGTGCTCAGGCAAAATAAAACAGGTATAGCTGCTGAACCTGCGGCTCCTCAAAAGCCTAAAAAGTAAAT
>NZ_DATMTE010000607.1:0-2370 GCF_035564935.1 Chitinophaga sp.
GCTTTAACGGATAAAGACAGTGTTACTACCATTGCAATCAGTCCCAGGATTCTTTTCATTATCATGTTTATTTTATCAGACATATTTTTCTATCACCCCGAGGCCAAATAAGGCAAAGTCATATTTGGCAGGATCATCAGGATCCAGTTTCTTCAACTGGTGTGTAAGAGCGGTGGCTGTTTTCCAGTCGGCCTTCGCCTCCCCTATTATTCCCAGCCTGGTGGCTACCCTGCTTACGTGTACATCCACCGGGCATACCAGTTGTGAAGGTGATATGTGCTGCCAGAGCCCAAAATCCACGCCATTTTCATCATTTCTCACCATCCAGCGTAAATACATATTCAATCGCTTGCAGGCGGAGTTCTTAGCCGGTGTAGCAATATGCTTCTCGGTTCTTTCCGGGTGTTCCAGTGCAAAAAATACTTTCCTGAACCCCATCAGGGCTTTTTCCACGTTTTCATCCTGCGGGGTGATGTGCGCACTGAAGGCAAATTCCAGCGATGTTACATTCATGTAATAATGCTGGAGAAATTCTATAAAATACAGCAGATCCAGGCCGTTGAAGGTGCGGTGGCAGAAGGAAAGTAATTTCATACGGTCTTTCGGCTGGTGATGACGGATAAAATCATAAGGTGAATCATCCATCATTTTCATCAGCTCTGTGCATTTATTGATGATACTGGTACGGTTTCCCCATGCCAGTATCGCTGCAAAAAGGCCGGCGATTTCGATATCCTGCAATACACTAAACCGGTGTGGTATGCTAACCGGATCGTTAGCGATAAAGTCCGGGTGATTATAATATGCCGCCTTGGCATCTAAGAACTCCCTTAATTTCTGGATCTTCATAAGTTAAATCACGTGTATTACCATAAGCCTTTTCATACAGGAATGCTCCATTCAGATATAAAAGGGCGCTGGATATGGTTAGGATAAATATTTACGCTCCAGGTAAAGATAATTTTTACCGGATAAGAATTAAAATCTATTCCTTAACCGATCGCTTTTGCAAGGTCTGCGGTCAGGTCGTCTGCATCTTCAATACCCACGCTCAGCCGGATGAGGGAGTCGGCCAGGCCATTTTTTACCCGTTCTTCACGGGGAATGGAGGCGTGCGTCATGCTGGCAGGGTGTCCTATCAGCGATTCTACCCCACCCAGCGATTCAGCCAGGGAAAACAGGTGGGTATTGCTCAGGATCCGGTTGGCCACTTCCAAACTATCATCTTTCAGGGTAAAAGACATCATTCCACCGAAGCCTCTCATCTGTTGTTTGGCGATATCATGATTGGGGTGGTCGGTAAAGCCTGGCCAGTATACTTTATCCACTTTGGGGTGCTTGCGGAGGAAGTTGGCTACCACCTCGCCGTTTTCACAATGGCGTTGCATGCGCACATGCAATGTTTTAATACCACGCAGCACCAGGAAGCAGTCTTGCGGACCAGGCACAGCGCCGCAACTGTTCTGGATAAAATACAGTTGTTTGGCGAGATCTTCATTTTTTACGATTACAACACCGTGCACCACATCGCTGTGTCCTCCCAGGTATTTGGTAGCCGAATGCAGTACGATATCGGCGCCCAGGTCCAGCGGGTTTTGCAGGTAAGGCGATGCAAAGGTATTATCTACGCAAAGGATGACTTCACTTTTGCGGGCAATGGTGGCACAGGCTGCAATATCTATGATTTTTAAAAGCGGGTTGGTAGGGGTTTCCAGCCATATCATCCTGGTTTGAGGAGTAATATGTGACTCTATGTTCCGGGCATCAGACATGTCGATGAATTTAAACCGGATACCGTAGCGTTCAAATACTTTGGTAAAGATCCTGTAGGTACCGCCATAGAGATCATTTGTGGCAACTACCTCATCGCCAGGGTTCAGTAGCTTCATAACGGCATCTGTGGCTGCTAAACCGCTGCCAAAAGAAATGCCGTGCGTACCGTTTTCAATGGCTGCCAGTGCGTTTTGAAGGGCGTCGCGGGTAGGATTCTGCGTCCGGGCATATTCGTAGCCCTTATGCACCCCGGGGGCACTCTGCACATAGGTAGATGTTTGAAAGATCGGCGTCATAATGGCGCCGGTTGACGGATCGGGAGCTACACCTGCGTGTATGAGTTTAGTACCCAGCTTCATGTCTTAAATAGTTTAGAATGATCAATTTCTGGTGGTTTCCAAATATACTCCAGTTTTTGCGATTGACAGTTTTACAATTGATGAAGGACAACTTGTCCATTTTAGCTGATACAAGGATGTGATCGGATAAATTTCAGCGCTTACGAACATTTTTATATCGTTCACCAATTAGCCACTAACGGATATGGGTAATCGGGCTACATTTGTTTTAGGTTTTTCATAGGATATGGTTAAAATT
>NZ_DATMTE010000608.1:0-4119 GCF_035564935.1 Chitinophaga sp.
CAGTTTAATCAGTTTAATCCTGCTGCAAGACAATTTCCCAGCGAAGGCGCTACACGCCTGAAATGATCTTCACCCCTATGGCGCACTGCAGGCATCTTTTCTCATCGCAGTAGTACTGTTTCAGTTGCAGCAATGCCTGTGATTCCAAAGCGCTTTCCTGGGCAATACCCAGCTGGCTCCAGCTGTTGGTAATGTGGTTTCTTTCCGGCGGCAGCTGCTGCAGGAAATGCAGGGCTTTTTCCTGGTAATATTTGCCATTCTTATCCTGTCCGTACAGGAATAGCAGGGGCAGCACCGTGTTGATCAGGATGCCCTGTATGGCCTGCTTGCCGGGCCGCTGGGTGCGTGCCACGGGATGTCCGAAACGGTAATGCGTATGCCAGTACGCTGATGGCTGCACGAAAAACAGTTGTTCCAGCGCTGTTACATCAGGGGCTTCCAGGATGCGGGAAAACAGGTGGGTGGATTGCTGCAGCAGCGCGGCGAAAGCGGCCAGCCGCATGGTAGGAAAGGCGGCAGGCCGCATCCTCAGCCAGTTCCAGTGGTGGGCAGGTATTGGGCTGAGCCGGAATTTGTGCTGCAGATGCCCGTAAACATCCTGTAACTGCAACGCATATCCGTCTGTTTGGGGTGCTTCCAGCATGCCGGCCTGGCCAAACAGCAGCGCCTCTACCTGGAGCAGCAGATGCCGGTACCGCATCAGCATTTTATAGGGAAGCGACTGCGCCACCTGCAGAAAGGGCAGGGCATTTACCGGTGTGCCATAGCTTTGAGCCACTGCCCAGTAACATACCTCCTCCCAGTTGTAATGATTGTGCTGCAACCAGGCCCGCAGGCTGCTGATCTTGCGTTCCCAACGCTCCGCCAGCAACCGCTCTTTCCAGCTAAGCCAGGTCAGCTGCGGCACCCGGGAAGCATGGGGCGCACAGGGCACAAAGGGCGACAACGCCTTCAACTGCTCATAACGCTGCAAAAGCACCTTGGGGATGTGCTGTTGCAATTCAAGACAGGGCGCATTCCCGGTAATAACATCGGGCATGTCGTGTACAAACACCACATGCAGGATAATACGGCCGTATTGTGCATTATGCTGGTGGCCGTGCCGGAACCAGTCGGATGTACGCAGGTGCAGCTCCACCTGGCCTATCCATAAAGTAGCGCCGATCCTGATCTTTGCGGCCGAAAAATCCGGCCCGCCATTGTGGTTATGAACACCGGGAAACAATACCTGTACCGGCTCTCCGCCAGTGGTGGTCAGGTGATCCTGCTTAAATAGCCGGAATGCCCAGATATGCTGGAACAGCTCTTCTGAGAGCAACGGGTTAACAAACATAAAAGATATGGTTGGGTATAAAATAATATCATCCAAAGGTAATAAAACACCGGTTAATAAATAAAAAACAACTCCAATTTGGAAATCTCCCTAAAGTGATATTACCTTTGCGCCAGTTCTTACACATCACTTATCCAGAAAGGCGGAGGGACTTGGCCCTGCGATGCCTTAGCAACCTTTCCTGATCATTATGATCGGGAAAAAGGTGCTAATTCCTGCCCTGGTGCAAACCGGGGAAAGATAAGTTGGCAGAGATAATACTTCACAGATATATATAACTTTCTAAGGAAGCTCTTCCAACAAACGGGAGAGCTTTTTTATGCCCCCTCCCCGCCCCTTTCATGGATTTGTTGTTGTTTAAGTTGATCTTTAATGATATCGTTGCAGTTGGCAATTGTGCACATTGAACATCATTAAAAATAATTTATAACATGAAAACAGCTACACAACTGATTCACAGCATACCGGTAGACGAACTGACAGGCGCCATTTCTGTGCCTATCTATCAAACGTCCACCTTTGTGCAGGAATCACCCGGCATCAATAAAGGCTTTGAGTTTTCGCGGGCAAACAACCCCACGAGAAAAGTGCTGGAAGACCTCATCTGCAACCTGGAAGAAGGGTTTGCCGGGTTTGCGTTTGCCAGTGGTATGTCGGCCATTGATGCGGTGCTGAAGCTGTTAAAGTCCGGCGATGAAATCATGGCCGTGGAAGATACTTACGGTGGCATCTTCCAGATCTTTAACCACATGTTTGAACGCTTTGGGATCAAAGTGAATTTTGTAGATACCAGCAACCTCGATAAAGTACTGGCCGCCATTACGCCCAATACCAGGATCATCTGGCTGGAATCCCCTACCAATCCAACTTTGCGGGTATCTGATATTAAATCTATCAGCAAAATTGCCAAACAACATAATATCCTGCTGGCGGTTGACAATACTTTCAGCACTCCATTACTTCAACAGCCACTAACACTGGGCGCCGACCTCGTGATCCACAGCGCCTCCAAATACCTGGCAGGCCATTGCGACGTGATCGCCGGCCTTGTAGTAGTGAACTCAAAAACATTGGCAGACCAGATCCGGTATAACCAGAATATTTCCGGCAGTATACTCAGCCCCTTTGATGCATGGCTTACTATACGCGGTATTGAAACACTGTATCTCCGCCTGGAAAAACAATGCAGCAACGCCAGCGCCATCGCCAACTGGCTGGCTGCACATCCCGCCGTGGACAAAGTATTTTATCCCGGACTGGCCACACATAAAAATCACCACATCGCCCGTAAACAACAAAAAAATTACGGCGCACTGGTAAGCTTTTCACTGAAAAGCGACAATATCAAAAATGCGATCCGTATCGTAAACGCTACCAAATTATTTAAACTGGCGGAAAGCTTTGGCGGCGTGAAAAGCATGCTGGCCCACCCGGCCACCATGACGCATCGTACCATACCGGAAGAGTTCCGGAGAAAAACAGGGCTGCAGGATTCCTGCATCCGTTTATCAGTAGGCATCGAAGATGCCGATGACCTGATCAACGACCTGAAACAGGCGCTGGATAAACTAAACCATCCGGCCGGCAAGCAAATTACTGTTTTACAATAAAGCCGCTAGTGGTTGGTAACACCACTTTCAATGTACGGAAACTGATCATCTCTGCACGGCGAAAGACTGATTGCTAAGGCTGCAAGCTCAAAAAAAAGTATGGAAAACAAGACCATCAATTTAGGTATTTTCGGATTCGGCGTCGTAGGACAAGGACTCTATGAAGTTTTGAACAGAACAAAAGGTATTAATGCACGGATCAAAAAGATCTGTATTAAAGATCCTAATAAATCAAGACCGATCGATAGCAGTTATTTTACGACGGACAAAAATGAAATCCTCGAAGATCCTACCATTGACGTAGTAGTAGAACTGATCAACGACACCGAAGCAGCATTTGAAATAGTGAGCAAAGCGCTCCGCAACGGCAAAGCCGTAGTAAGCGCCAGCAAACGCATGATCGCCGAAAACCTGCCGGCTTTATACCAACTGCAGGCGGAAAACAAAGTACCATTCCTGTATGAAGCATCCAGCTGCGCAAGTATTCCCATCATCCGCAACCTGGAAGAATACTACGACAACGACCTGCTCAATGCAGTAGAAGGTATCTGTAACGGCTCTACGAATTATATTCTTACCAAAATATTTGAAGAGAACCTTAGCTTTGAAACCGCCTTACAACAGGCGCAGGACCTGGGTTTCGCGGAAACAGATCCTACACTGGACATCGAAGGCTTCGATCCGAAATTCAAAATAGTGATCCTGCTGCTGCACGCATTCGGCACCTTTGTGAAACCGGAAGAAGTGTTCAACTTCGGGATCCATCACCTGAACGATTTTGATATCCAGTTTGCCAAACAAAGAAATTGTACCATCAAACTGATTGCGCAATGCCGCCGCCAGAACGGTCATGTATTCTCTTATGTACTGCCGCACCTGATCAAAGAACACAACCTGCTCTACGATGTGTACAACGAATACAATGGTATCCTGCTGGAAAGCGCATTCACCGACAAACAGTTCTTTGTGGGCAAAGGCGCAGGCGGTACCGCTACCGGCAGCGCCGTATTATCGGATATCTCCGCACTGGTATACAACTACCGCTATGAGTACAAAAAGATCAAACAAAACAACCAGCCCAGCTTTACCAATGATGTAAAACTGAAGGTATACCTGCGCTACAAATCGCCCGACCAGGTAGATCTGGCAGAGTTCTTTAATATCTCTGAAAAATAT
>NZ_DATMTE010000609.1:0-3438 GCF_035564935.1 Chitinophaga sp.
TTCCGTCCCAAACGGTTTCTGTTTTGGTAGCTTTAAATACTTCCTGACCATATCTGTCGAATACAGAAGCCGCAAAATTATTGTATTTGCTGATTCCTGTAAAGTCTATGAAATCATTTTTACCATCAGAGTTCGGTGTAATGGCATTGCTGATAACAAAGGTAAAATATTCTAATGAAGTATTACATTTTGCATCTTTCACTCTTACCATCAGGTTATAGCTTGTATTATCAAGAACATTATAGAAGATGTTTGAAGCCTGCCATGTAAGACCACCGTCAATAGAATATTCCAATGTTCCGCCTGTAGGATTTGTTGTTGATAAAGTCAGAACATGATTATTATAAACAACATTCGTAAACTGTGGTAATGTAGGGTTTATCAATTGTGCACTGAAAACTTTAGAGCAAACACCATTACTGATCGTCACCGTATATGTTCCCGGCGTGTTCACAGATATTGTCTGTGTGGTTGCCCCGGTATTCCAAACATAGGTATAATTTGGTCCTGCACCGGCATCCAGAGTTCCGAAATCTCCCGCACATACATATACATCATGCAATGTAGACTCAATCGCCGGTACAACTTCAATGGTAATACAAGTCGGTGTAGCTACTTTACAGCCATTTCCACCTAAAGCAAAAACACAGTATGTTGTCGTAGCAGTAGGTGAAACAACCTGAGTACCTCCGTTTCCTGGTAAAGTAACCCATTCGTAAGTAACCCCGCCAGTAGCCGTTAAGGTAACAGATTCTCCCGCACAAATTTTAGATTTTGAAGCTGCTAAAACTGCCACAGGAGGACCAACAACTATTGTAATTGTTGCAGGATTTGCAGAAACGCATCCGTTTGCTCCTACCGCAAAAACCGTATAAGTAGTAGTCACCGTTGGAGAAACTACCTGAGTATTTCCATTTCCTGGAAGCCCCGTCCAATTGTAGGTAGCACCGCCGGAAGCAGTAAGAGTCACCGATTCACCAGGACAGATCTGCGGAAAAGTAGACGTCACTGTAGCCACCGGAAGTGTTGTATTTTGAGTCACCGTAACGTTTGCTGTATAAGTACAGGTTAAGTTTCCGGGTTGGTTAACGTTCGTTACCGTTAAAGTATATACGCCACCTGCATTTACCACAGGAGTTAAGGTATTAGCTCCTGAAACAATATTTCCACCTCCTGTTGTCGTCCATGCAATGGTAGAACCGGCAGGAATTACAGAAGCAGAAGCATTCAATGTAGTCTGTGTCGTTGTACAGGTAATCTGCTGTGGAGGAGCGATCGTTAAAGTAGTTTCCGGTGTAGCCAACAGTTGCAATGTAACAACATATCTACATCCGCCGCTTACCACCAAAACATAAATGGTCTGCCCTCCCGGACTGTTAAAAGAAGCCGGATTGGTAATATTATTCGTATTTCCTGCATTGGCATCTGCAAGAGTTAAATAATAAGTAAAAGTAACACCTCCCGCAGAAGTAATCTGAGGCTGAGCTTCCGTTAAATCATAATTAATCCCACCAGTCTGATAACACTCCAATAAAGTAGCGTTCTGCACAGTGATCGGCTGAGAAACCTGTATTGTGATTGTCGCCGGATTTTGAGAAACACAACCATTCGCTCCCACTGCCGTTACGGTATAGGTCGTGGTCGTCGTAGGAGAAACTGTCTGTGTATTTCCTGTTCCTGGTAAACCTACCCAGTTGTATGTAGTACCGCCGGAAGCCGTTAATGTTACAGATTCGCCGGAGCAAATCAAAACTTTAGAAGCCGTTAACCCTGTTGTTGGCGGAGCACTGTCTCCCGTCACCGTTACGTTTGCCGTAGCGGTACAGGTTAAATTTCCTGGCTGATAGGTATTTGAAATTGTTAAAGTATAGGTTCCTGCTAAATTCACTACCGGGTTTAATGTATTGGCTCCCGAAACAATATTTCCGTTTGCTGTCGTCCAGCTGAATGTCGCTCCTGCCGGATACACCGACGTTGTTGCGTCTAATGTAATTTGTGAATTTGTACAGGTTAAAATACTCGGAGGTGCAATTGTAGCCGTCATCTGAGGCGCTTTCACCAATTGTAATTCGGCTACTTTTGAACAGAACCCGTTTTTAACCAAAACATAAATGGTCTGCCCTGCACTTGGAAAAGCTGTTGTATTGGCAATCGTATTGGCATTTCCTGCCAAAGCATCTGACTGTAATAGATAATAGGCAAATGTCGCTCCCGGAGTCGTACTGATAGAAGTTTGCGCTGATGTTAAATTAAATGTAGCATTTCCCTGAGTATAACAAGCCGTAAGCGTGGCATTCTGCACTGTAGGAGACGTTCCCCCGACAATGGTGACCGATGCTGTTCCCGGACAGGTATTTCCGGGTAAAAATACCTGAACGGTATAAATTCCCGGCTGTGTTGCCGTATAAGAAGCATTGGTAGCTCCCGGAATAGGATTATTATTAAACAACCATTGATACGTAGCTCCACCTCCCTGAACTGAAGCTGTAAATGTCTGTGGTGCATTATCACAAACATTAATTGATGGAGGTAACGCAACACCTGCAGGATTCAGAATCTGAACACCGATATCAAAAGATCCGGCTTCAAGAAAAACCGCAGAATCAAAATTGGAATCCTGATAATCTGCCAAAACCATCTTGAAATGATAGGTCTGACCAGGGATTACCGTTGCAGTAGCAGTTAAAGGAATCGTACGACCGTCAAAATTCGTTTCAATCTGAGGGTTGTTCATTCCTGCAAAATATTGTGCATTTTTAGGCCCACAAGGCAAGTTGGCAGGAATAATATTAGTAACACTTACAGGCTCCCCACTTGGAAGTACTGCAAGGTTTGTATACGTAGGATCTCCTACTTTTTTCAGCAATAATGCAAACCCGTCTGAGATACTGCACGTAAAGTTGCTGAAATATTCTTTAGAGGCAAATAAATATCTGAAGGTAACTTTAGTAGAAGCCGGCACAAAGTCGAATTCTATATACGTTGCGTCATGCAATTCTGAATTAGGCACACTTAATGCCGTTGCCAGATCGATATCTCCACCGGTTCCAAGTCCGTCACTTAGAGTGGATTGAAACGTATTTCCGGTCTTTCTTGCATAGCCCGTCGTTAAAACAATTCCTTTAGCAAAAGGAAAATTGGTCGTTGCTTTATTGAAATATCCCCAGCTTCTGTTCTGATCTGTCGCTGGTAAATTAGGAGAAACCACAACGTTGCTTACATTGGCTGCAGAACAGGTAGACCCGCCACTGATAAGTACGTCTTTTACCAATTGCGTGATGCTGAAATTGGTTTCCGGATAGCCGGCAGCATTCACATCAATAAAAGCTCCTGCTTTCATACTTTCAGGTGCAGGCTTTCTGGCAACGGCTTTACTCTGTCTATTCTGAGCAAAAACGAAGCTTCCCGCAAGAACTAAAAATAAAGTCAAAAGTAAAC
>NZ_DATMTE010000610.1:0-1547 GCF_035564935.1 Chitinophaga sp.
ATCCAAAGCTGGCGTGGCTTTATCGAAGGATGAGGTCTCAGGAAAAAAACGGCTGCAGGTAAAACATCAGTTCATTGATGGTGTATTTATATTCTCAGCCCATTTATGACAATTGGTTTTATTTATCCACCGCTAAAGTAAATAACTGGTTCTATATATTAAGATTTTTTTTGCAAACGGCGGTTTTTTGCTGGTAAACGCAAATTTTTATCGGGTGAAATACACCGTTGCCTGCTATTGAACTGCCATACTACGCTGCGCCCTTTCCCAAACGGCGGATTGCCGCTTCCTGAAAAAGCGTATGCAACCGATGTAAACGGCTACGTTCATAAATACAAAATAGAAAGGGATATAGAAATATTTGGCTTTGATCTGCTTTCTGGCCAGCAGGTAACCTGTAAGCGCCGCGGCATAAAAAAGTAACTGTAATACGCCGCTGATCATATATATGGTACCAGCGCCCAACAGGATAAGAAGAACATTGGAAACCAGGGCGAGCAAAAGAGACAAAGGCGCCAGTGTCCAGCGTAGTACCCGGTGGGAAACATATTGCCAGGTGATTTTAGGATACCTGAAAGGATTCAGCAAAGGCAGCAGCCTGCCCATCGACTGGAAACCGCCCGCACTGATCCGCACTTTACGTTTATATTCTTCCTGCAACGAGGCCGATGACGTTTCCATAGCATAGGCGGCCGGCTCATACATCACGGTATAACCTTTCATATTTATCCTGAAAGAGATCATGAAATCATCCAGTATGGTGTCTTCCTGCTGATGCTCGTACAGGCTGGTACGGATAGCAATCAGTTCGCCGGCGGCGCCCATTACACTATAAAGTTCAGCATCCCATTTCTTTAACAGGGATTCGTATTTCCAGTACATGCCTTCGCCCTGCGCTTCGGCGCCCCCGGTGGTGGGCATCACCTTCTTTTCGCCGGCCACCACACCTACCTGCCCGTCGGCAAAGCGCTGCATAAGCAGCGATACAGCGGCCGGGTTCAGCAGGGTATTGGCATCAGACAGTACCACAAAGGGAGTGGTTACAAATCCCATCGCGCGGTTTACCGCGGCCATTTTTCCCCTACGCTGCGGGTCATATAATAACGTTATCTGCGGATGCTGCGAAATAATTTCATTGGTGTTATCAGAAGATCCGTCTGTCACAAAAATGAACTGTATTTTCCCGGCAGGATAATCCATGGCCAGGCTGTTTGTTATCTTTTCCCCAATAAAATCTTCTTCATTATAAGCAGCTACGAGAAAAGTTACATCCGGCACAAATGCTGCAGTGTTGCCGGCTGGTTTGCGCTGTAGCAGCCGTTTTACGCGGATAACAAGGTAAAGGAGCATACCATATCCTATATAACTATAGCATACAATAAAAACACTTAGCCAGAAGATCACAGACAAAATTGACATAGCAGACGATACTTTTATGGGGGTTGCTGTATTTTCAATGCAAAAGTATCACAATTTGGATCATACACAATTGTATTTTTATATTGGATGTTTGTTTTATATCGTTTTTTGAGATGTTCGCCACCGTT
>NZ_DATMTE010000611.1:0-14151 GCF_035564935.1 Chitinophaga sp.
CCGGTCACCTTTTCATTGGATACCTCCATGGTACGACATTTCCCCTTTATTTCCTGGTGGGTTTGATTATACAGGGAAGCCTGCACCTGTGCATTTTTGCCCAGTACCTGTATATCATTCACCGCATCAAATCCTACAATATGCAGGTTTTTAAATGCGCGGTAAAAAGTGGTGTCATCTTCCACTCTTTTAATAAAGCTGTTAACGTCGAAGCCTATACGCTTTGCAGCTACAATCACTTCATCCAGGTTAACCGTCATTCCTTTATAGCGGGCTGTGTCCTGGGCGCTGAGTTGCAAACACTGTAACAGGCTGAGGGCAGCGACTCCTGCTATACATTTCCAAAATTGTGACATAGCTGCAATTTAGTAAAAAAGCGCAAAGCGGGTGTTACACAAATGCTAAAAACAGGAAGCCGCTGTAAGTAGCACTTACAACAGCTTCCTGTTTTTCTTTAAAAGGAGATAAGAAAATTTATCTCTTTTTATCAGCCGGGGATTTTTCCGGCCACATACATTTGTTCCATAGTAGGCTGCAACGCACCACCTTTTTTCTCCAGTGTAACAGCAAACATTTGTGCTTTGCCGGTTACTTTCATTTTCTGGAGGAGGCTGGCTGTATCGCCCATTTCGAACACGCCCATATCAACCGGTTTGCCATCTACGATAGCCCAGAGCTGATATTGTTTGTCGGCAGTTGGTTCCGGCAGTTTGTTAACTTTCAGATACACCTGCTGGCTTTGCGGGTTCCAGAATACGGTGGCTAATGCATCAGGGAACGCTTTGGTACCTGGCATCGGCACTTTCAGGACTTTAGGGTCCTGGATGATTTCCATGGATTCCTGCATTTGTTCTAAGCGGGTTTTGTAAAGATTGCTCTTTGACAAAATGGAGTTCTGGGATACGAGTAAAGACTGGTATTTATCTTTATACTCCTTAAATTCCTTATACCGGTTAAAGAACACATAATTCAAAATAAGGCTTCCTGCCAGCAGCACTGCGGCAGCGGCGGCAAGCCATTTCCAGGATAGGCTTTTAGTTTCTTGCATGGACACTACATTTGTTTGTTGCAGGTATTCACCGGGTACAGGTTCATTCTCCTGCAAATTGGATTCGTTATTAATTTGTGTGAATAAACGTGTTTTGATATCCCCTTCAGGAATCCTGCCCTGCAACCTGATGTATTCCTCCATATTGCGGCGGCAGCCTTCTACCTCTGCCGCTACTTCCGGGAATTGTACCATAGCGGCTTCCAGCCCGCGAATTTCTTCTTCGCTGGCCATACCTGCTATATACAGCTCAATAATTCCGGACGATATGAAATGTTGTGGGTCCACTATTGCAAAAAATATTTACTTGTTTAAAATGTTTCTCAGTTGATTAATGGCGTTGCGCATTCTTGTTTTCACGGTACCCAAAGGAATCTCCATTACCCGGGCAATTTCTTCCTGGGTACAACCTTTATAATACGCTAAATCTATCAGGGTACGCTGTTCTTTGGTGAGCTTTTCCAGGATCCGGGAAAAACCCAGGTAGTCGTTCGATGGCTGCACAGCGATGAGGCTGTCGGTTACATGTACGTCATCCGGTAAATTCCGGATTTTTTGTTCCAGCTTATGGGATTTTGACCGGAGAATATCAATGGCGGTATTCCTTGCGATATTCAGCATCCAGGTAAAAAGCCGGCCTTTCGTTTCATCGTATTGGTCCAGGTGCCACCAGATCTTCAGGAATACTTCCTGCAATACATCCCCGGCAGCACTGTTGTTGTTCAGTACCTTCACAATCACACCATACAATACCGGTGAATATTGGTCATACAGGTAACTGAATATTTTCTGATCGCGGGCTTTCAGGCCCTGCACCAGCTCAGCTTCTGTATATGTAGCCTGGTATTCCAAAAGGGATTGGATGTAATTTGATATTTAAACAGATTACACAACATGACAGAACACAACATGCGCATCATGTATTCAGCTTTCACAGATATTTTTTATAAAAGTTGTGTGTCCTGGAAAATGGTTAAAGGGGCCTGTTGAGGCAATATACTCTTTTATCATGATAAGCAAAACGGGCCTTACCTTACCAGCTTTGCCGACATGCATACCTGGTCCATACTCGGTTCAGTGCTGCCGCCTTTCTTTTCAAGCGTAATGGCAAAGCCCTGCGCTGCTGCCACGGCTTTCATTTGTTGTAATTGTTGGGATATTTCACTGCCGGTGAGAAAAACACCAGCATCTACCAGTTTCTTATTTACAATGGCCCATAGCTGGAACTGCCGGCCAGCCGGGGGTAACGGCATCAGTTGCGCCTGCAGGTATAGGGCCTGCGTTTTTTCATTCCATCCTACGGTTACCAGGTTGCCGGCATACTTTCCGCCACCGGGGATCTTCGTCCATTTAAAACCGGGATTCTCCAGCGGGTCGGCTTCACCCGCCGCCGGCGTTTCTTTTAAACGGGTCAGTGACTGCTGCTCTTTATCGGCTTCCAGCTTCTCTTTGGTAGCTATGAGCGATTCGTAACGGCTTTTATAATCGGTAGATTTCCGGAAGAAAAAGAAGTTCATAAAAATGCTGCCCAGCAGCAATACCACAATAGCGGCGGTAAGATACTTCCATAACCGGTCTTTAGATGGCTTTGCAGCCGGGAGTTGTTTCACCGGCGTTTCCCCGGCCCGTGGCTGCGGCTTCTCTTTTTTTTTGCCGTTCAGGGAGGCAGGAACGGGTGCACGCAGTTCGTCCGGCAGCAGGTCATTTCCTTCCTGCGTATTTTCCTGATGGATCACTTCCATCAGCCGTTCCCTGATACCATTGGGAGGCGCTACGCCGTAAAGCTGCACAAACCGCTCTTTGTCGTGCTGCAGGGAATCCACTGCTGCTTTGACATCGGGGTATTGTGATACGGCTGTTTCTACCTCACCCTGTTCTGCTTCCGGTAACATACCGAATACGTAGCTTTCAAGGATTCCGGACGATATGTATCGTTGTACATCCACTATCTCTTATAATTACAATTGTTTTAACAGTATTCTCAATTGTATAATAGCATTGCGCATACGGGTTTTCACGGTGCCCAATGGTATTTCAAGTGTCCTGGCTATCTCTTCCTGGGTATGCCCCTTGAAGTAAGCCATATCAATAATAATACGTTGATCTTTCTGCAACCGCTCAATCACTTTCGTTAATCCAAGATGGTCTACTGATAGATGTACCGCCAGTTGCGGTTCATACATCAATGCCACACTGTTTACATCCTGTACGCGCTGTTCCAGTTTGTGATTTTTTGAGCGAAGACTGTCAATAGCCGTGTTGCGGGTAATATTCAGCATCCATGTAAACAACCGGCCTTTTGAGGCATCATAGCGGTCAATATTCCGCCAGATCTTTACAAATACTTCCTGTAGTATATCTCCGGCTGCAGCTTCTTCACCTACTACTTTCAGGGCTACGCCGTACAATGCGGGTGAGTAGTGATCATACAGGTAAGTGAATATCTTTTCATCCCTGGCCATAAGGCCCTGAATCAATTCCACTTCAGTGTATGTTAAGGTAGCTCCCAAGTTTTGAGGATATGGATGTTATACTTTACGATACCAAAATAACAGGTTTTCTTTACATTACAAAATTATTTCCTATTTAGGAAAAGTCATCTTGTAATCCACCCGTATTTTGCCTTTTGTGATATCTTCCAACTTACTTTTCAACATCCTGCGTTTTAATGGCTTCAGATGATCGATGAATAAAACACCATCTATGTGATCATATTCATGAAGGATCACCCGGGCAGTTACGCCGGTGAAAGTTCTTTCATGCGGGGTGAAGTTTTCGTCCACATAGCTCAGGGTTACTGTTTCTGCACGGTTTACGTCTTCCCGTACCTTCGGGATGCTCAAACATCCTTCGTTGTAAGCCCAGTCTTTTCCGCCGGTTTCCACGATATGCGCGTTGATAAACACGCCCTTTACCCCTTCATCCCCGGGATAATCATTTTTTTCATCTTCTTCCAGGTTATGAATGATCTGCTCACTGTCTACCACAAACAGCCGGATCGCCTTATTTACCTGCGGGGCGGCAATGCCCACGCCGTTAGAACCATACATGGTTTCCCACATATTGGCAATCAATTCCTTCAGGTTAGGATATTCAGGAGTAATGTCTTCTGCTACCTTTCTCAATACCGGGTGCCCGTAAGCTACAATTGGCAAAATCATGTTCAAATACTTGGTTTAATCCGCAAAGATAGACAATTTCGCTTTTAAGCGGAGTTTGTATGACCCGGGATTACGCTGATTTTGGTGATTTTTTATATATTATTATATCTTATTACGAAGATATTCCTGCAATATAATAGTGGCGCTGATCTCATCAACAAGGGCCTTGTTACGGCGGTCTTTCTTTTTCAGACCGCTGTCGATCATCGCCTGGAAGGCCATTTTTGAAGTAAAACGTTCATCAACGGTAATCACAGGTATATCAGGGAAATTCTTTTTAATGATACGGATACATTCGGTTACCAGGGCTGTGGCGTCTGTAGCGTTGCCATCCAGGTTTTTGGGCTCTCCTATAATAATGGTTTCCACGGGTTCGGCAACCAGGTACTTTTTCAGGAAAGGGATCAGATCGTGCGTGGCAACGGTGGTAAGCCCGGTGGCAATCATCTGTAAAGGATCTGTTACTGCCAGTCCCGTTCTCTTTTTTCCATAATCTATTGCCATCAGACGGGCCATATATTTAACTTTATTTATCTTTTACTGAAAAACCAGCATATCAGTGATCGCAAAAACGGCAAATACCACGCTTGCAATCCCATTGGTGGTCATAAACATGATATTGATCCTGCTCAGGTCGTCCGGTTTTACCAGCAGGTGCTGGGAAACCAGCATCACCACAAATACAGCGGCCCCGATCCAGTATACCCAGTGAAAATGCCCGGTTAAACCGATGGTTACCACCAGCGCGGCAGCTATTACATGCAATAATTCGGAAAACCGCAGGGCGCCCGAAAGCCCCAGCCAGGCGGGGATAGAATTTAATTGTTGGGATTTATCAAAATCTTCATCCTGCAGGGAATAAATAATATCAAAACCGGATACCCAGCATAACACCAGGAAAGATACCAGCACCGGCAACAACGCAAAACTACCGGTAACAGCCAGGTAAGCGCCTATGGGCGCAAGGGCCAGCCCAATACCCAGCACCAGGTGGCACAAAGCGGTAAACCGCTTGGTATAACTATAGCCCAGCACCACCAGCAAAGCCACGGGCGACAGGTAAAAGCATACCGGGTTGATAAACCAGGTGGTAATAATAAACAATACCACATTGGCGATAATAAAAAACAGGGCATTTTTGGGAGATATGATACCGGCCGGTATTTCCCTTTTCGCCGTACGCGGATTAAGCTTGTCGATATCCACATCCAGCCACCGGTTAAATGCCATGGCCGCACTGCGGGCAAACACCATACATAATACTACCAGCAGGAAGGTAAGCCAGTTAAAGCTGCCGCCTCCTTTGGCAGTGGCCATGAAAAAACCGGTGAGGGCAAAAGGCATGGCAAAGATGGTGTGACTGAACTTTACCAGCGATAAATACTTGTTGACCGTAGAAATCATATAATTAATCCTTTAAGCCTGCTTCAATTTTACAAAGATATCCCAAACCACAATACCGGTGCTCACAGAAATATTTAAGGAATGCTTCATGCCCAGCTGGGGTATTTCAATACAGCCATCCGTCAGCTTCATCACTTCCGTATCCACCCCCGTTACCTCATTGCCGAAAACCAGCGCCAGCGGCTGCCCCGCGGGCGGAACAAAATTGTTCAGCATAAAACTGTTCTCCGCCTGTTCAATAGCCATCACCTTATAACCGGCCGCTTTCAACTCCTGTACCGCGCTTACGGTAGTATCAAAATACTGCCATTCCACGGTTTCGGTGGCGCCCAGCGCCGTTTTATTGATATCGCGGTGCGGCGGCACCGGCGTATAGCCGCAAAGGATGATGCCCTGTACAAGGAACGCATCCGCTGTACGGAACACCGACCCTACATTGTGCATGCTGCGTATATTATCCAGTACCAGTACAACAGGCGTTTTATCGGCAGCCTTGAACTCTTCCACCGTTTTACGGCCCAGTTCATCCATGCTTAATTTTCTCATCACCTGCAAAGATAATAGGATGAGATGAGTTTTATATATTTGCGCCATGGCAAAAAGTAAAACGGAAGAAACACCGCTCATGCAGCAACATAAGGCCATCAAGGAGAGATACCCTGATGCCGTACTGTTGTTCCGTGTTGGCGATTTTTATGAAACGTTTAATGAGGATGCAGTTATAGCCGCCCGCGTACTGGGCATTGTTTTAACCAAAAGGGCCAATGGCTCTGCCTCTTATGTTGACCTGGCAGGATTTCCCCACCACTCACTGGATACTTATCTCCATAAACTGGTAAAAGCCGGTCACCGGGTGGCCGTATGCGACCAGCTGGAAGATCCCAAAACAGTAAAAGGTATTGTAAAACGCGGCGTTACCGAAATGGTGACACCGGGTGTAGCCATCAACGATAAACTGCTGGAAAATTCCAGCAACAACTTCCTGGCGGCTGTTCACTTCAGCACAGACACCACCGGCGTGTCTTTCCTCGACATTTCCACCGGCGAATTTTTTATTGCAGAAGGCAGCACCGAATATGTGGATAAACTCCTCCAGAGCTTTCGCCCGGCAGAAGTACTGTTTGCCAAACAACAGCAAAAAAACTTCAAAGCCACTTTTGGCACCCGTTTCTATACGTATACCATGGATGAATGGATATTCACCACTACCTATGCGGAAGAAATACTGCTGAAACATTTCCAGACCCACTCCCTGAAAGGATATGGTGTAGACGGATTACCTGCCGCGATCATCGCCGCCGGCGCCACCCTGCACTACCTGAAAGATACCGAGCATCCCAACCTCCAGCATATCACCCGCATGCAGCGCATCAGCCAGGACGATTTCCTCTGGATGGACCGCTTCACAGTGCGTAACCTGGAACTGCTCAACAGCAGCGTGGAAAACGGGCATACCCTCCTGAAAGTACTGGACAACACCGTTACGCCTATGGGCGCACGCCTGCTCAAACGCTGGATGGTATTCCCTCTCCGCGATATCAAAGCTATCAACGAACGGCTGGATACCGTGGAATATTTTATCAGGGAAACAGATCTTTCCAAATCACTGGTCCATCACCTGAAACAAACCGGCGACCTGGAAAGACTCGTATCCAAAATACCCCTGAAGAAAATAAATCCCCGCGAAGTATTACAGCTGGCCCGCTCCCTCCAGCAGGTACAGGCGGTACAGGAGCTCCTGACCAACAGCAGCAGCGACTACCTCCGGCGGCTAAACGAAAAGCTGGATCACTGCGCCCCCATACTGGACCGCATTCTTAATGAAATCATGGAAAACCCGCCGGTACTGGTGAACAAGGGCGGCTGTATCAAAGATGGCATAAACGCAGAACTGGACGACCTGCGCAACATCGCCAATAAAGGAAAAGATTATCTGCTCCAGATCCAGCAGAAAGAATCCGAAGCCACCGGCATCCCTTCCCTGAAAATAGCTTTCAACAACGTATTCGGCTATTACCTGGAAGTAACCAATACCCACAAGAATAAAGTGCCCGACCGCTGGATGCGCAAGCAAACACTGGCCAACGCAGAACGTTATATCACCCCCGAACTGAAAGAGTACGAGGAAAAAATAGTAGGCGCGGAAGATAAGATCCAGGTGCTGGAAAGCAAACTGTTCGACGATCTTGTACAAAGCCTCCAGGCGTATATTAAGCCCGTGCAGGAAGATGCGCAGGTGTTTGCACGGATCGACTGCCTCCTGTGCTTTGCACAAAACGCCATGCAGAATAAATACCGCCGCCCGAATATCACGGAAGGATTTGACCTGGTAATAAAGGAAGGCCGGCACCCGGTGATCGAAAAAGGACTGCCTGCCGGTGAAACCTATGTTTCCAATGATCTGCAGCTCGACAAGGAATCCCAGCAGATCATCATTCTTACGGGTCCTAACATGTCCGGTAAATCGGCGCTGCTGCGGCAAACCGCCCTCATTACACTGATGGCGCACATGGGCAGCTTTGTACCCGCCACCAGTGCGGATATTGGCTTAACCGACAAAATATTCACCCGTGTAGGCGCGTCCGATAACCTGAGCGGCGGCGAATCCACCTTCATGGTGGAAATGAACGAAACCGCCAGTATCATCAACAGCATCACAGCGCGCAGCCTGGTGATACTTGATGAAATAGGCCGCGGCACCAGCACCTACGACGGCATCTCCATTGCCTGGAGCATCGTGGAATACCTGCACGATATGACGGCGCACCGGCCCAAAACACTGTTCGCCACCCACTATCATGAACTGAATGAACTGGAAAACAAACACACACGTGTAAAGAATTTCCATATCACCAATATGGAGTCCGGCAATAAGATCATTTTCCTTCGTAAACTGGCCAGCGGGGGAAGTCGCCACAGCTTTGGTATCCACGTGGCCCGTATGGCAGGCATGCCGCCTGAACTGATCAACCGCGCCAATGAAGTGCTGGCTAATCTCGAAGAAAAACACATTGAAGCGCCATTACAGAAAAATATCAAACAGATCAGTACTCCTTCACAAAAACTACAACTGAATATTTTTGATGCGCACAGCGATGTATTCCAGCAGATCCGGGAGAAGCTTGATACAGTAGATATCAACCGGCTTACACCGGTGGAAGCGTTGCTGAAGCTGAGCGAGATTAAGAATATGATCGGCTAAATATCTTCATAAAAAAAGTCCCGGAAAAACCGGGACTTTTTTTATTGTAAACAGGATATGACTGGCACTTAACGTACGTCCCAGAAAATTTTGATATTGGATTTGTCTTTTGCAGCCACTTTCGCGTAATTATCCCCGTTGTATATCTGTTCCGTTGAGGGATATAGTAAACGTGTTGGCGGTGTGGTGGAACCCGAAGAGGTGCCGGTGGCAAAAGGTAATGCAGGATAACCGGTACGCCTTACTTCTGTCCATGCCTCACCTGCCTGCAGGATGAAGAAGTTCACCCATTTCTGTGTCCAGATCTTCGCAAGTTTCTGCTGGGTAGTGCCGGTATAAGTAATAGCCGGCTTCGCAATGAAGTTGCTGATAACAGCATCTGACGGCGTAGGCAGTATAGGCCACACACCTGCACTGAATACTGCCGACTGGTTAATGCTGTAGTAAAACCCAACCGACTGCACAATACCATTTTCGTAATCTGTTTGCGGAGCGCCTATTCCCCATCTTTCGCCGGCTTCCGCTTTCAGGAAGCTTACTTCAGATGCAGTGAATATTACACCGGGTACATTGTAATTATTAAAGAAGGTTGCAGTATCATAAGTTGCATAACCTAAATTCTCATAATCGGTAGCGGTACCGTTGGAAGGGAACCCTTTCATTCCATGGGTTTTGCCGGCATCCCAATAAACATCCGTGCGGGGATCGCTGTTGATAGCCATCACAGTATCGAGCAGGAATGCAGGTGCAAACGGACTACCTGTTAATGCACTTTGCAAATCGCTTTTTAAAGTAGGCGAACTCATTTTAATCAGCACATTCTGGGAGTTCTCACTCACCAAAGGATATTTGGATGGATTGCCAAGCATAGCCGTTACCGCTGTTTTGGCGTTAGCTTCCTTCACATAGGAAGTATGCATTAACAACCGGAGACGCAGGGAATTTGTATAACGTCTCCAGGCGGTAAGGTCGCCATTCAGCATAAAATCAGCTTTCTGGAAGGCTGCCTGTGTTTCAACGGAGATCGCAGCTGTTTCAAAATAGCTGTTCAGGTTGTCCAGTCCGGCGATCAGTGTATCATATGTAGCCGCTGCATCGTCAAAAGCAGCAGGTATTACCACGCGGTCTGTATTGAGAGAACCCGCTTTGCTAAAAGGAATATCTCCCCAGAGATCTATCATTTGTGCAGCCTGGTCGTACAATACTACTTTGGCGCAATTCAGGAAAATCAACTGATCCGCCTGCTGGGCCGGTGTTAACTTACTGAATGTGGTTTCCATTTCCCGGTAATTGGCCATAATACCAGGGCCCACATAGTTCAGGTCATTATCATCGCTCTTACTACCTGCATAAAAATCTATCCAGCGGTTCTCTGTATAGGCAGGCGTGGGAATATACATTTTAATAGAGGGCGAAAGAGCGGTTGTTTGCGCAAATGCAGCAGTGGTAGGCAGTATGAAGGTAGCGTAATCCCAGTAAGACGGGCGCATACGTTTGTTCATGTACATACCGCTGAGCAGTTTGCTCATAGAGCCGGTAGTAGTTAACTCCGGGTTCGGGTAATCGTCTGCAATTTGTTTTTTACAGGCGCTGAAAGTAGCTACCAGTAAAATAAGCAGTGAAGTATTTATTAAGAAACGTTTCATTTTAATCTGTTAAGTTCGTTTACAAATCAGTATACTGCTAGAAACGGGCACGCAAGCTGGCTCCCAAACTTCTTGTAGGTCCAACGGTACCACCGTCAATCCCCTGGCTAAACCATTGGGAACCTACTGCTACTTCCGGATCTAAGCCTTTAGGCAGTGTTTTCCAGATATAGAACAGGTTTCTGCCTATCAGTGAAAACTGCAGCCCCTGGAAGTGTAATTTCTCAACAATGCTTTTAGGCATATTATAAGTAAGGGTTACTTCACGAAGTTTGATGTAGCTGTTTTTCATTACTGCATTTTCGTACAGGCCATTGGTTTGCCAATCGTACTGGCTCATGTAGTATTGCGCGGCAGTAATTACTTTTTCGTTCTTTTTTCCGTCGGCGGTTACTCCCGGCAGGATTACGCCATCATGATGTGCGCCATTGGGGTTAACCACCAGGTTACCGCTGGCATAGTCAATGGCATCGTAGGCAATACCACCGTGAGCGGCATCCCTGTACTGCAGCGTACTGTTAAACATACCTGCACCAACCTGGTAATAATAAGGAATAGATACCAGGTCGCCGCCTAAACGGTAATCCATTGTAAAGTCGAGCGTAAAGTTTTTATAGCGGAGTGAGTTGGAAAAACCGCCCACTACCTTTGGCATAATGTTACCTGCTAATTCCCATGCACCGGTATTAGCGGTATAAATACCATCCGCATTTACCAGGTAGTTGCCATTGGCGTCTTTGTCGCGCGGATGCACATAAATATTGCCCAGTGCGTCGCCTACGTTGGATTGCAGCAGCAGGTAACCGCCGTCATAACTTTGCATGGTAAGCGTTGTCATACCGTCTCTCAGGGCAGTCAGCTTATTCTTATTGATAGCAAAGTTAAAGCGGGTGGTCCAGTTGAAATTTTTAGTAGCTACCGGGTTGGCATTGATAGCTGCTTCAAAACCATAGTTGCTCAGGTCTCCTGCATTCATCAGCTGTGATGTAGCGCCGGAGGACGCCGGGGTGCTCATGGTGAGGATCTGATCCATTACTTTGTTATTATAGTAACTGAAATCCACCCCAATTTTATTCTTCAGGAACCTTGCTTCAAAACCAACTTCTGTTTCCCTTTTCTTCTCTGATCTCAGCTCTTCATTACCAAAGCGATCGGGGTTGGTTTGCTGATAAGGAACGTTATTCTTACTCAGGGTAACTGTGTAAGGATTGTAGGCAACATTGGCCTGATACATGTTAGGATGGTTACCCACCAGGCCGTAAGACGCCCTGAACTTGGCATAATCCACAAAAGAAGGCAGCTCTACCACTTCCGACAGCAGGAAACCTGCATTCACGGATGGATAAAAGTATTTATTATTTTTTACCGGCAAAGTAGAAGTAGACTCATACCGGCCGGTTCCTTCCAGGAACAGGAATCCTTTATAGGCCAGGTTGATCATACCAAAACCGGCTACATCGATCTGTTCTGCACGAACGCCGGTTGCGTATAAAGGATCAGCGGAATTGGCCAGGCTGAACCAGTTTTCGTCCATCAACCCACCTTTTGTTTGTGTGAATTGATTTTTGTATTTCTGCTTACGGCCGGTAACACCGCCAGTGAATGACATGTCAAAATCCTTTGCCACTTTAGGGTTGTAGATTAACATCGCATCTCCATAAAAGGAATTATTATTCCGGGTGTTGAGTGCGTACTGACCGGTAAATCCATAAACACCCGGCTTGGTGTTGTATTGCTGATCCGTAGTGGTAACGTTAGTGAAATCACCACCAACACGGCCTCTGAAACGCAGGCTGTTAAGGATGCTTACATTCAGGGTAGCGTTGTTGATGAAGCGGTTCTGTGTTTCATCATACCTGTTGCGCAGGTTATTCCACAGGTAATCCATCAGGTTGGTAGCCCTGAAACGGTAGGCCATTTTCTCATCCTGGTCATACTGGTTATTGTCTGCGGCTACGTACTTGTAACCGTTGCTGGTCTGGTATTTATTAAAGAATGTATTCATGTCGTCGAAGCGGCTGAAGAAGCCGTCGAACGACCCGAATATATTGCTCATCACATTCGCACGGTTGTGAACAAAGGTATTATTATAGGTAGATACCAGGTCTACGCTCACCTTATCGCTCAGCTTTAATGTACCATTGAAGTTGAAGTTATTTTTATAGAGATTACTTCCCGGCATAATGCTCTTATAATCTACACGATTGTAAGAAAACCGGAAGCTGCCTTTATCGCTTGCATTGGAGATAGCTACGTTGGCAGCAGAGTTATAACCGGTTTGGAAGAAATCTTTGTAATTGTCTTTCTGTGCCACGTATTTGCGGGTAGTACCGTCCCAGTATTTTACATCGCGGCCATCGAATTTTGGACCAAACTGGTCATAGGCCCTGTAGTAAGGGTGCATAGCGCCATCTGGGTCGGTGATCCAGCCATCGGGCGTAGCGCCTACTGACAGGTTGGTAGCCGGATCATAGCCCGGGCCGTACTCATTCTGGTAATCAGGCGTAGCGGCCAGCTTTTCCTGGTTGTAAACATAGTTAACATCCACATTCAGACCACGGCCTTTCGCGCCTTTCTTGGTGGTGATCACTACTACACCGTTAGTGGCTTCAGAGCCATACAAGGCAGAAGCGCTCGCACCTTTCAGGATGGTAAGCGTTTCAATATCTTCCGGGTTGATGTCCAGGGCACCATTTCCTTCAATCCTGGAATTGCTGGTGCCGAAAGTGTTCGTAGTGGGATCATTGAAGTTTCTCAGCGGCACACCGTCCACTACATACAGGGGCTGTGTGCTGAGACTCACGGAAGATACACCTCTTACCTGAACAGAAACCCCGCTGGCAGCGCCTCCGGGGGCAGATACGATTTTCACACCGGCGGCCTTACCATACAAAGCAGAAGCAAAGTTGGTGCTTCCGCTTTCGGTAAGCTCTTTTGAACTTACGGTACTAACAGCGTAGCCCAGTGCCTTGGCTTCTCTCTTAATACCCATAGCGGTAACCACTACTTCGTTCAGGTTCTTGTTGTCTTCTTTTAATACGATGTTTAATGCAGACTGTCCGTTAACAGCTACTTCCTGGTTGATAAATCCGATGTAGGAAAAAACGAGGCTGGCGCCATCTGCTACCTGGATTTTAAAATTTCCATCCGGGCCGGTTGTAGCTCCGTTGGAGGCGTTTTTCTCTTTTACGGTAACACCGGGTAAAGGCGTTCCTTTTGTGTCCTTAACGGTTCCCGTAACAGCTTTCTTATCCTGCGCCCAGGCAGTGATACAGCAGCATAAGAAAAGCAACGTGGTGAGAAGAAGTGATCTTCGCATAGCTTCCTTTTGGTTTAGTGAATTATAACAAGTGAATCAGACACATAAGCAAAAAAGACACGAAAGTCCCGTTACCATAAACATACCTGCATTGCACAGGAGTTATGATGGTAATCACGTGGTTTCCGTTCTTAAAAATAAAATGGAACTACTCCATTGAAATTAATTGTTATTCTGACATCATAGCTGTGATAAAACGTTTTAGCTACACCACATAAAAAAAACCTGTAGACCACTCTCACTTTTCATTTTCGCTACAAGGTTTGGCTGATTTATCTGAATAATGGTTTCAAACTTAGGGATAATTATGAGAAGTGCAAAGAAGATTTAACAATTTTTTTATTTATCGTTAACAGCTCGTTAAGAAAGAG
>NZ_DATMTE010000612.1:0-26172 GCF_035564935.1 Chitinophaga sp.
AACGCCGACGACGCCGCCCGGAAAAATATGGACAAGGAACTGAAGTACGAGAAACGGATGCTGGATATCAAATCCCGCTACAGTACAGAATTTCAGCGGGTACTCCCCGGCAGGAAAGCAGGCATGGTGTTTAAAAGCGAAAGAGAGTTCCGGACCATTATGGTTAACCATCTCAATACACAACGCATGAACCGGATGGGGCAAGGCCCGAGAAGAAGACAATAGGAAGAATTACGGGAACCCCGTCCCGCAATTCAATCCCGCCGGTTATTTGTAATGCGCCCTTACTTCAACCACCAGCCCCTTGTCATTAATCACCATCAGTTCCGTACTTAATTTATCGTTGATGCTCTTGTAATAAAGCACAATGGAATTTACTCCTTCAAGAATGTGATACAATTCAAAATGCAGATCAGGATAGGCTTCCAACCCCCTTTTAAAATAAGCGCGTAACTGCTCCTTCCCCTGGATACGGCCGGTAGGATCGTTATTGATCTTTTTAATTAAGGGAGAATAAAAAACAATTCCGTCATCGTAATGTGACATTATTTCGTTGAGGTTGTGGGAGTTCCATGCCTGAAGCCAGGCTTCGCCAATGTGGGTAAGACTTTCCATTGCTTTTTTTCACACAATATAAGCCGCCGGCAGATACGCCTATTTGCTGAAAAGATCAGTTTCCATTTTACGCCATTGCAAAGGGGTTACTTTAAAACAATGGCGGAACTGCCGGTAAAAGTGGGTCACGTCCTCAAACCCGGTGCTATAGGCTATTTCCGGGATGGGCTGCTCCGTGGTGCGCAACAGGAAGCCAGCCATCTGCAGCCGTTTTTCCAATACCCAATGCATGGGAGAACTATGATAAATATCCCTGAAACGGCGTTTCAATGTGGCGGTGCTCATGTGCCCCATTGCGGCCATTTCCTCTAGTAAACGCACTTCTGCGATGCCGGTGCTCAGCTTCTCCATTACGTCAGGAAGCGGGAACATGGCGGCTTTGGTAAGCATTGCGCTTACCGGCTCATTGCCGGAAATAAGATGAAGCGCTTCCGGGATAATATCATGGCAATCAGGAACTGAAAGGTGACCATTTGTAAACCGGCGCAAAAGTGACTGTGTGAAGTGGCGCCATTGGCGGCTAACCGGGAGCGTGGTTAATGCCCGCCCGGGAACATTGTTCTTTCTACCCTTTTTTTTGAGCGATGCCAGGATCATCTCATCGGGGATTACCAGGTTAATACTCCCGTATTGTTGCCGGGGTTGCAATATCTCCGAGCAGAGCAGGCTGCCGGCCGGAATTATCATCACATCGCCGGCCTGCAGGTAATGTACCTGCCTGCCGTCGTACATTCTTTTTTCACCCTGTATCACCAGGTTGAGCACCGTTTGCGGAATATAGAGTTCATGCGCCGCCTGTTGTTGGTAAACACTATACGATGCCCAGTTCCGGCCCTGTTGTTCCCATGTTTTAATGGTATGCTGTCCTGCAAGCGACAGGCTGTCAAACGGCATATACATCTTCTTATCTCCCAAAATCTTTTATAAATCATTACAAAATCAAATCAGGGTAATCAGGGTAATCAGTTTAATCCTGAGTCAGACAAAATCCGCTTAAAATTTAGCAAAGGGTTCTTTGGTATCATGATAAAAGAGGAAAGTCCAGCCTTCCTGTTTGCCACGCTCCAGAAATTCCTGGCGGAGTTCCATGCTGCGTTTGCCGTCATAGTCATATTTGGCTGCAAACCGGCTTTTCATTTGTGATATCTGCGGCGCCACATCTCCCCCGAAAAATATTTTATCCTCCCCGTCATCTACCAGGAATACCTGGTGATAAGGACAGTGGCCACCGGTTACTTCATAATGAATATACCCGTCTATAGTACCGTTGCCGGTAGTGAACACCACGTTATCCCGCTGTTGTAACAGCATAATATCTTCGGAGAGATAGGATTTTCCGGAATGCTCCACAGCGTAAAGCATTTCCTCGTTGTTCACATAATAAGTAGCGCCGGGGAAATTGAGGGTGCGTTCCCCCGTGATAGGATCTTCGGAAGAAACGCCACCAGAGTGGTCTTTATGCAAATGGCTCATCAATACTTTGGTGATCTCCATTGGATTAATGCCATTGTCGATCAGGTGCTGATGGATCTGCAATACGCCATCGGGGTTACGGAAACCCAGTCCGGTGTCAAATAAAATATAATCGCGGTCGGTAATTATCAGGAACGGCTGTATTTCCACCAGTAACGAACCATGCGGGCGGTCCTGCATGCTATCTGTTCCCAGCTTAAAAGGAAAAAACTTCTTGGTCCCGTCTACGGTAAATGACCCTTCTGATAATGGAATGATACGTGCCATTTTGCAAAGATACTATCTTAACACCATCTGGCGGTCGGCATCCAACCGGAGCAATATAAATATCAGCATGGTAAATGTCATCAGGGACGATCCTCCATAACTCACCAATGGCAGCGGGATACCTATCACCGGCGCCAACCCTATGGTCATGGCGATATTAATGGCCAGGTGGAAAAAGATGATACTGGCCACCCCGTATGCATACACCCGTGTAAAGGTCGATCGCTGTCGCTCCGCCACAAAAATGATCCGGAAAAGCAGGGCTACATAAATCGCCAGGAAAATAACACTGCCGAAAAAGCCGAAATCTTCCCCTATTGTACAAAAAATGAAGTCGGTACTTTGTTCCGGTACAAAATCGTAGCGGGTTTGGGTACCTTTCAGGTATCCCTTCCCCCAGAAACCGCCGGAGCCGATGGCAATCATACTCTGCCGGGTATTATAGGTAGCTTTCGGATCGTTTTCCTTACCCAGCATCACCTCAATACGGCGTACCTGGTAATCCTTCAATACTTTGGTAAATACGAAAGGCACCACGAACATTACAAAAAGCCCGCAGAAGGCATAAATGCCCAGTATCAGCGCCAGCTTCGATCGCTTTCGTTTTATTTCGCGCCGCATAAAATATATGACCAGCGCGGTGATGACCGTGAAAATAATAAAGAGTACCGTTCGGTCAACCAGCAGGGCCGACAATACCAGCACAATTCCCGAGAAGGCGATTACCAGCAGTACGCCGGGCAATCCCTCACGGAACATTACCAGGAAGAAGGAAAAATATACCAGCGCCAATCCTGTTTCATCCTGCAAAATGATGATACCTGCAGGTATCAGGGCCAGTGCAGCGGCGATCAGCCTCGATCGTAGTTTGGTGAAATCTGTTTCCTGCGACGACAGGTACTTGGCAAGTGCCAGGTTGGTACAAAGCTTGGTGAGCTCCGCGGGCTGGAACTGGAATCCCCCGATCACCAGCCAGGAATGCGATCCCTTTACATCTTTACCTATCCCCAATACCAGCAGCAACAGCAACAGCCCTCCCGCATACATGAGATTGGCTGTGGCGGTAAAAAACTTACTGTCCGTTAGCCATATAATGGCCGCCAGCACTATAGACACGCCAAACCAGATGAGCTGTCTTGAATAGTTTTTACTGGGGTGCAGGATATCCTGCCACACATTATCATCCCCCCGGTATTCCGCAGCAAAAATAGACATGATGCCTATGATCACCAATGCCAGGTACAGGCCAACTATTGGCCAGTCAATCCCTTGTGTCAGTTTGGCTTGCGAGCGGTTCATTATTGATTAATCGGTTTATTCGATAATTGGTTAAGGCTTATTCTTCTTAATAACCGCGTTCTGATTCAGTGAATCCAGGTGCGATTTAGCCAGCATGGCCTGATCTATTGTTACGGTTTCCATCACTGATTTCAACAGCGGCTGGCGTTTGGTAGAGATACTGTCTTTCAGGTACTTCTCCATCATCAAACTGGCAATAGGCGCTGCATACTTCGCACCGAAACCGGAGTTTTCCACGATCACGGCAATGGCTATACGTGCTTTTTCTGCAGGGGCAAAGGCCACAAACACTGCGTGGTTCTTCAGTTTTGTTCTTACACCGTTCACTATACCATAGTTCTCTGCGGTACCTGTTTTACCACCAATAGTAATGCCCTCAATTTGTGCAATACGGCCGGTACCACTCTCCACCACATCCGTCATACCATGAATAACCGCGCTGTAAGCGGTATCAGAGATATGCGCCACATCATGTTTTTGCTTGTATTTATCCAGGAGATGGGTGTTGTCGTTATCAATACTGGCCACAAAATGCGGGATGTAGTAGGAACCACGGTTAGCCACAATACACATGGCATTAGCCATTTGCAGCGGTGTTAACAGCAATTCCCCCTGTCCGATACCTAAGAATACAGAGGTACAGGAGTTCCAGCTGCCTTTGTACCTGGCATCGTAATATTTCTTATCCGGCACCAGCCCCCGGCCTTCACTGGGAATATCTATTCCTATCTTATGGCCAAAGCCAAAGCTGTTCATATAATCGGCCCATTTCTGCATACCGCCTACCTTGATTCCCCCGAATTTAGCAGCATCCACACTCAGCCGGTATACGTGCGAAAAATAGGAGTTGCAGGAATGCGACAAAGCCAGCCGCAGGTTGGCTGCGTGCCCTGCATCATGGTGTTCGCACTTGATAGGCCGTGAACAACCGTAATAGGCGCCGCCGCAGGGGTAACCAAAACTGGGGGTAATTACTCCTTCATCCAGCCCAACCAGTGCAATCATCGGTTTAAATGTAGATCCCGGCGGATAAGTAGCCTGGATAGCACGGTTAAACAGCGGCTTGGTAGTATCTGTGTACAGTTTGCTGAAGTTGGCGCTCCGGTATGAACCTGTGAGGAGGTTAGGATCAAAGCTCGGGCCGCTTACCATTGCCAGGATACCGCCTGTTTGCGGATCGATGGCTACAATACTGCCCGATTTGCCTTTCATTAATTTTTCACCGAGTACCTGCAGTTCAATATCCAGGGAAAGGCGCAGGTTCCTGCCGGCTACCGCCGCACTGTCAAATTCGCCGTTCTCATAAGAGCCCTGCGGCCTGTTCAGGTTATCTTTAACCAGGTATTGTATACCACGTTGGCCCATGAGCACCGGCTCATAGGTTTTTTCCAGGCCGGTAAATCCGAGATAGTCGCCGGAGTTATATAGTGCGTAATTAGCGGTGTCTTTTAACATGGCGGGGGAGATCTCCGCAATATACCCGAGGATATTAGCCGCCGCAGAATAAGGGTAGGAGCGGATTTGCCGTGGTATCAGTTCAAAGCCGGGCTGGAAAAGGTACATGCTTTCCTGCAGCTGCCCGAATACTTCCGGCGCCAGGAGCGGGGCAAAAACCGATTGTCTTACCCGCCCGTTCTTTACAATAGCGGTAACGATCCGTTTTCTGAATTCTTCCTTATCTATTTTTAAAATATTACAGAGATAACCGGTATCAATGTTTTTTACGCTGGCAGGCGTAACCACCAGGTCATACAATACATCGTTGCCAAGGATGCTGCGGTTCTGCCGGTCGTAGATGATACCACGGCTTGGATAAATGACCTTACGAAGCACGGCATTGGCATCCGCCAGCTTGGCGTATTTCTTTTCCACTACCTGGAGAAAGAATAACCTGGTGATGATCAGTACTACCATCCCAAGTATGATCAGCTGTATTACTCTCTTCCTGGGCTGATTAAATACTGACATACTATTAAGGACGGAATTATTTTAAGTTACAAACCTACGTAAAAAGCAGATACTATTTTTTCGAGAAGAACAGCAGTTCATACAGTACAATCAGGAAAAGACTGGCCAGTGTTGAAAAAACGATCTTCATCACCAGGTATAAAGGGTTGCCCATACCAAATACTTCCAGTGTAAAGAAAAGCGCATGGTGCAGGAATACCAGGATAGCAGCATAGATGAGAAATTGGGACACGCCCATACTGGTCATCGAAGGCGTTTTCTGGGTAGTTTCAAAACCTCCCTGTGGCGATAGGATATTTATAATAAACGGGCGCAGGTAAGCAATGAACACACAGGCAGCGGCATGCATACCCGGTGTATTCATAAACATATCCAGCGAAAGCCCCATCAGCAAACCCAGGAGCATGAGCACCGGGCGTGGCAGGTTGAAAGGCAGCGCCAGTATAAACAGCATATAAAGATAGGGGCTCACCAGCTGGTGCAACAATATTTCATTGAGCACAAACACCTGAATCAGCAGCAGGAGCACAAAGCGGATTATATTTCTTAACAGTATACTCATTTAATCAACTTATACGTTGAATCTTCCAATCGTTGTTGTTCTTCTTTCAACAGGTTTTCTATCACATACACATATTGCAGGTTAAAGAAATTGGTAGCCAATTTTAACCGGATAGTAAATGCAGTGCTGGCCTTATCTCCCACGGCAATGCTTTCTACATAACCGATGGGGATGTTTTCAGGGAACAGGGCAGAGAAGCCACTGGTCACTACAGTATCTCCTTTATGTATTTTAGCGCTTTTCGGCACATCTTTCAGCAGGGCATAACCGGCATCTTCGCCATCCCAGTGAACGGAACCCATTTCCTTTCCCTGTCCCAGGCGGGCACTGATAGAAACGGAATTGGATTTAGAGAGCATCGACAGCACTACTGCGTAGTTATCGCTTACGCTTCTCACCACGCCCACCACGCCACTGCTGCTGATAACGCCCATATTGGGACGGATGCCCTGCAGGCTGCCGCGGTGAATAGTAATATAGTTAACAGACTTATTGATGGAATTATTGATCACTTTAGCGGAGAAGTACTCGTACCGGCGGATCTGTGTACCAATGACCCGGTGTGCGGTATCATCGCTGTATTGGCGGATGGTATCTGTTTTGATGCCGTTGGTGGTGATCATGCTGTCGTAACTGGTACGGAGCATATTGTGCAGGCGCATGTTTTCATTCACGAGGCTGTCGTTGGTCGACTTCAGGTGAAAGTAATATTGTACGTTATTATACTTATCATATAATTTTCCGCTGATGTCATTTGCGGAGCTGAGATAGGCGGCACGCTGAAAGTTGTTATGCTGGAACACCAGCACCATGCAAATCACTTCCAGCAGCAGAAATAAGAAGAAGTTAAAATATCGCCTAAAGAAAATGATTAGATTTCGCACAAGCGCGCACTATTTTAGGATTTGGTTATCCGGATATATTGCTGTTCTTTCCAGCAGGATGAATAGCAACATATCCGGATCACAAATAGTTTTATTGCATCAGGAACGGATACTTGCCAACATGCTTCAGGGCAATACCAGTACCTCTTACCACCGCACGTAGAGGATCGTCCGCTACATGTACCGGCAGTTTGATTTTTTGGGTAAGACGTTTATCCAGCCCGCGCAGCAGCGCACCGCCGCCGGTCAGGTATAAACCCCTGCGGTAAATATCTGATGCCAGCTCAGGAGGCGTTGTTTCCAGCGCTTTCAGGATGGCCTCTTCGATCTTAAAGATAGATTTATCAAGGGCTTCCGCAATTTCCTGGTAAGATACCATGATCTGCTTGGGAATACCGGTTACCAGATCCCTTCCGTTAACAGGAATATCATCCGGTGGGTTATCCAGTTCTTTCAGGGCCGATCCGATATGGATCTTGATCTGCTCTGCGGTTCTTTCACCGATGAGGAGACTATGATAACGGCGCAGGGCTTCCATGATATCAGCGGTAAATTCATCACCGGCAATACGGATACTCTGGTCGCACACAATACCTGCCAGCGCAATTACGGAGATACCGGTGGTACCACCGCCTATGTCAATGATCATGTTACCTACCGGCTCTTCCACATCGATACCGATACCGAGTGCGGCAGCCATAGGTTCATGGATCAGGTATACCTCTTTGGCCCCTGCCTGCTCAGCAGAGTCGCGCACTGCTCTCTTTTCCACTTCCGTAATACTGGAAGGAATGCAGATCACCATGCGCCAGCTGGGTGCAAATAAGGGTTTCTTGGGGTAAATCATTTTTATGAGTTCCCTGATCATTCCTTCAGCGGCATTAAAATCCGCTATCACGCCATCTTTCAGGGGACGTATAGTACGAAGATATTCGTGTGTTTTTTCGTGCATCATCATGGCTTTTTTTCCTACTGCCACAATTTTGCCACTAGCCCGTTCTATCGCTACAATGGAAGGCTCGTCCACTACCACCTGGTCATTATGAATTATCAGCGTGTTCGCTGTACCAAGATCAATCGCGATTTCCTGCGTTAAAAAATTAAAAAATCCCATTGTTGATACGGTCAAAAATTAGAATGCAAAAATGAATAATTCCAACGAATATACGATGCAAAAAATGGATATTCTTGCAATAATACAGCTAAATATTAAAAAAAGTTGTTTGTTGTATAAACGGCATAGTAACAGCTCTCTTTATGCTCCGACCAGATGAACGGGATAACCCCGTTTTAATTGTTCCTGCTGCCTAAAATTGTGCCCTTACAAGTCCCGCTTTTCAATTGTCCTGTACCAGTCCTCCCCACTGTAAATAAAGCCTGGTCAACGCCTACACGAATTCATAACCGATATCGCGGCGGTATACCTTGCCGTCAAATGTAATTTGCTCCGCTGTTTGTACAGAATGCGCCAGCGCCATTGTAAGGTCTGATGCCAGTGAAGTGATAGCCAGTACCCGGCCGCCATTGGTCAGCACCTCGTTGCCTTCCTGGCGCGTGCCGGCATGAAACACCACCTGGTCGCGGCCAGGCGCCGGGATGCCATTGATCACCTTATTCTTTTCATATGCTTCAGGATATCCTTTCGATACCAGCATCACTGTAGCGGCTGCACGCTCATCGGCATATATGGTTTGCCCGCTCAGATTGCCGGTCATCACTGCGTTAAACAGTTCCAGGGCATCGTTCTTTAAACGTGGCATCACAACTTCCGTTTCCGGATCGCCCATACGGCAGTTATATTCAATTACAAAGGGCGAACCCTCTACATTAATCAGGCCAAAAAAGACAAAGCCGTGATATACAATACCTTCCCTGGAAAGGCCCGCTATTGTTGGCCGGATCACTTCATCCTCCACCTTTTTCATAAATGCGGCATCCGCAAAGGGCACAGGAGATACAGCGCCCATACCGCCGGTATTCAACCCAAGGTCGCCTTCCCCGATTCTTTTATAATCCTTTGCTTCAGGTAATATCTTATACGTATGCCCATCTGTAATTGCAAATACCGACAACTCAATACCTGTGAGGAACTGCTCTACTACCACGGTTTTGCTGGCATCTCCAAACTTAGCTGAGCGGATCATCTGCTCAAATTCTTCCGCCGCTTCCTCGTAGGTAGCCGCTATTACCACGCCTTTACCTGCTGCCAGGCCGTCGGCCTTTAACACAATTGGTAAGGAGTGCTGTTGAAGATAAGCCAGGCCCTCTTCATAGTTCTGCTCATTAAACTCCCGGTAAGCAGCAGTAGGGATATTATTCCTTTCCATAAACAGCTTGGCGTAAGCCTTACTTCCTTCCAGCTGCGCGCCTTCCTTCGAAGGACCCAGTACAGGGATATGCTGCAGCTGCGGATCATTCCGGAAAAAATCGTAGATCCCGTTCACCAGGGCCTCTTCTGATCCGGGCACCACCATGTCTATCGCATTCTCCAGGCAAAAGGCCTTTATCTTTTCAAATTCACTTACCCCCATGTTAATGTTCGTGCCGCATTGAGCGGTACCGGCATTACCCGGTGCAATAAATAACTGACCGCAAAGGGTGCTTTGTGACATTTTAAGAGCCAGTGCGTGTTCCCGGCCACCACTTCCAAGTAATAGTATGTTCATATGAATTGCCTAATAAATGCAGATGCGAAAGAAAGTGCAAAGAAAGATCAAAAAACCGCAAAAAATGAGCATTTATACCATTTTTTTACGGAGATTAACGATTTTATTTAACTTGCCATATTTAAAGGTTCACAAAATCTAAACAACTATTGCTAAAACTAACCAATTTATGATGCAAACTACTGTTGCACAAGAGTCCCCTATTGCCTCGGAGAAGGGCCACCCTAAAGGGCTCTCAGTACTATTTGCCACGGAAATGTGGGAACGCTTCAATTTTTATGGCATGCGGGCGTTGTTAACGCTCTTCATGGTAAATGCACTGGCTTTCTCAGAAGCAGATTCCTCTATCATCTATGGCGGCTTTCTTGGCTTATGTTATCTAACCCCGATGCTGGGAGGATACATCTCCGACAGGTATCTCGGTAACAGGAACTGTATTATATTAGGCGGTTTTGTAATGGGCGTAGGCCAGCTCCTTATGGTGCTCAGCGCCATTCTCTATGCTACCAACGTGGAAACGGCCAAAATGATCGTTTGGCTCGCCCTCTTCGTTATTATCATAGGCAACGGGTTCTTTAAACCCAACATCTCCTCCATGGTAGGCCAGCTTTATCCTAAAAACGATGGCCGCCTCGATTCTGCCTTCACCATCTTTTACATGGGTATCAACATGGGCGCCTTCCTCGGCATGCTCATTTGCCCTATCCTTGGCGATGTAAAAGTAGATGGCGTAAGAATGGTAAGCGCTTTCAAATGGGGATTCCTCGCTGCCAGTGTGGCCATGTTCCTGGGCACCATCCTGTTCTTCTTCCTGAAAGATAAGTACGTGGTAAAGCCAAACGGCGAAGCGATTGGCGCCAAACCCGATTTTTCCAAACCTGCCACTACCACCGGCGAAGCCGATAAAGCCAAATTCACTACCGGCGCCATTGTTGGCGTACTCGTTTTAATGGTGGTCCTTTTCTTTGGTATCCATTTCCTGTCGCTCGATCCCAACCCTATCAAATCCTGGGTGTATCCATTTATATATGCAGCCGGTATCAGCCTTGCTGTATTAATCCTTACCGATAAATCCATCACCAAAGTAGAAAGACAACAAATCACTGTTATCTATTTCGTGGCCTTCTTCGTTATCTTCTTCTGGGCCTGCTTTGAACAAGCCGGTTCCTCCCTTACCTTTGTAGCTGATTATCAAACAGATCGCCGCCTCTTTGGCTGGGATATGCCTCCTTCCTTCGTTCAAAACGCCAACTCTATCTTTATCATCGTATTTGCATTGCCTTTCAGCTGGTTATGGCTTAAATTACAACAGCGTAACCTGGAACCCATCTCCCCGATGAAACAGTCCATCGGGCTGGCGTTACTGGCATTCGGCTTCTTTATCATTGCCCTGCAGATGAAGAGCCTCGGCCCTAACGAAAAACTGGGTGTTAGCTGGCTGATCCTGATGTATCTTTTCCATACACTCGGCGAATTGTGCCTGTCGCCAATCGGGTTGTCGCTGGTAGCAAAACTGGCGCCTCACCGTTTTTCTTCCCTGCTTATGGGCGTATGGTTCCTCGCCAATGCCGCCGGTTATGCACTGGCCGGTACCCTGGGCGCACTGCTGCCTCCCACTGTAGATAAATATCAGCTCGCTACCCAAAACGGGATCGATCTGAAAGGCATCCTCGATGGTACTATCACTGCCACTGCGCAGCAACTGGATAAATTACACGAACTTAAACTGGCTGCACATTATCCTACCTTCGCAGGTTTCACCATCCACAATCTCTATGAGTTTTTCATGGTATTTGTGATCCTGCCAGGCGGTGCTGCCGTACTGCTGTTCCTCTCTACCAGCTTCCTGAAAAAGTGGATGCATGGTGTCCGGTAAGTCGATCTCATTATAAAAAGAAAGGAGGAAAGCTGAGAACTTTCCTCCTTTCCTTTTTTAAAAGTAAATTCATTCATTATAACATCTCTACCTGTAATCCATAAACAGTCTTATGTCTGATAACAACTTCAAACCCTTTGTTGCACCCGGCGTACAAATGAAGGAATTTACGCTGAAATCCATTTTGCTTGGCTGCGTATTTGGTATCATTTTCGGCGCCGCCACTGTGTACCTGGCGCTGAAAGCGGGTCTTACCGTTTCTGCATCTATCCCTATCGCTGTTATCGCCATTACATTAGGAAGAAGATTCTTCAACACCACCATCCTGGAAAACAACATCATCCAAACCACCGGATCTGCCGGCGAATCCATAGCTGCGGGAGTAGTATTCACTCTTCCGGGCTTCCTGTTCCTGAGCGATGGGGGCGGCGCCCAGTTCTTCAACTACTTTACCATACTCATTCTCGCCATCTTCGGTGGTATCCTGGGTACACTGATGATGATCCCCCTGAGAAAATCGCTGATCGTAAAAGAACATAAAACCCTTCCATACCCCGAAGGCACCGCCTGCGGCGATGTTTTAATAGCCGGGGAGAAGGGGGGCGACTTTGCCAAAACCGCCTTCTATGGCCTGGGCTTTGCCTTTGCCTATGCCATCCTGCAAAAGGTCCTTCATGTAATTGCCGAAACACCGGAATACATGACCAAACAGGCCAGCAAATTTTTCCCTTCCGCTAAGATCAGCGCCGATATCACACCGGAGTATATGGGTGTGGGTTATATTATAGGCCCGCGTATTGCAGGGGTACTGGTAGCCGGCGGCGTACTGTCGTGGCTGGCGCTCATTCCTTTACTGGCATCACTGCTGCCGGCTGATATGATTGCCACCCAGCTGGTGAAAATAGGCTACCTCGCCAACCTGCAAACGCCGGGCGGGCAGGGCGACTGGAACCCGCTTACGCATACCTTCTCTGATTATTCATCTGCTGTATACTACGCCTACGTAAGACAGATCGGCGCCGGCGCTGTAGCAGCAGGCGGTTTCATCACCCTGTTAAAAACTATTCCTACCATCATTTCCTCTTTCAAAGGCAGCCTGGGCGCTATCAAAGATGGCCCTGGTAATAAAGACGCAAAAGGGAATGTACCAAGAACAGAAAAAGACCTCAGCCTGAAAGTAGTACTGTTTGGCAGTATCGCACTGATCCTGCTGATGGCCTTCCTGCCGCAGCTCCCGGGCGATTCCATCGGTAAAAAACTACTGGTAGGCTTGCTCGTGGTAGTATTCGGCGCGTTCTTCGTTACGGTATCAAGCCGCATTGTGGGCCTCATAGGCTCGTCCAATAATCCTATTTCCGGGATGACCATCGCTACACTGATGGGCACCTGCCTGGTGTTTATTGCTGTTGGCTGGACCGGCAAAGTGTATGAACCCATGGCGCTGGTAGTAGGCGGGATGATCTGTATTGCAGCAGCAAATGCCGGTGGCACTTCCCAGGACCTGAAATCAGGCTACATTGTAGGCGCTACCCCTATGTACCAGCAAATTGCATTGTTCATTGGGGCCATTGTTTCTTCCGTGGTAATTGGTTTAACAGTAAAGTTCCTTGATAAGCCTACGGCAGATATGATAGCGCATGGCGTAACCGAACATGCAATCGGCAGCGCATACTTTCCTGCCCCGCAGGGTACGCTCATGGCTACACTGGCAAAGGGAATTCTTTCATTTAACCTCGACTGGCAATTTGTACTGGTAGGTGTTTTTCTCGCGGTTACCATGGAGCTGTGCGGCGTTAATTCGCTTTCTTTTGCGGTGGGCGCCTATCTTCCCTTATCCACTACATTGCCCATCTTTGTTGGTGGCGCTCTCCGTGGTGTGGTTGATCATCAGCAAAAGAAAGCCAATAAAAAAGCATCCCCGGAAGAGGAAGAACTGGGTAAAGGCAATCTTTTTGCCACAGGTCTTGTAGCCGGGGGAGCAGTGGCCGGCGTGATTATCGCCATCCTGGCGGGCTTCGACTGGTCGGCAGTCATCCTTGCCAAACTCAATAATCAACAGCTGCTCACAAATATCCTCGGGCAGGGTGGCTACTACATAATAGGATGCGCCTTTTTTGCGTTTATGGGCTGGTACCTGTACCGCACTGCCCGCAAAGCCTAGATCAAACTTTTCAAGATCATACCAGTGCCGGTAACAGGGTGTAACAATCCATTACCGGCATCCGTTTTTATTTTTTAAATGTTTAATTTAGCCGCGGATCAATTAAAACAGATTATAATATAACCTATGCGCATATTAGTTACCGCATTGCTCAGCACCATTGTTTTACTGGGCATTTCCTGCGACAAGGATAAGAACGATAGTCGCCAACGCAGATTTATATCATTGAAGCTGGATAGCAGCATTTATCTTTCAGAAAATCCGAAGGGCATCATCACCTTGCCCAATTTAACAGATGAAAACCCGGATAATGATTATCCTACCATGGAAATCACCGGCCAGAGTTACAATGGCGATGTAATTACGTTTACATTAGCTACTGCAGCCATGCCGTTTAAACCGGGCGTATACCCTGCCACCCTAAAGGGAAATGGTATGCTCATTTCCCTGAACAGCACTTACTACACCAACCTTACTTCAGCTGGTAGCACTGATTTTGTTATCACTATCACCAATATAGACAACCAGGCAGTGGAAGGCACTTTTTCCGGCACACTAAAGGATGCCACCGGTGTTGGCGGGCCGCGCATCACGAAAGACGGGGCCTTCAGGGCGAGCGTAACCCAGCAGGGGCAGTGAGCGGGGAGAGGATCGCCTTTGGCGATTGCCGCGGATTTTGTCTGAGTCAGACAAAATCCGCGCGTTAAACAAACGACAAATGCGGGTATTCTGCTTTCAGTATCGCCTTGTCATCGGCGCCCAGCCAGCTGGATAACAGGGTGGCATATACGCTTTTGAAGTCCACCTGGTATTGCAGGTCGCCGTCTTTCAGGTTAAGCAGGTCCGGACCGCTGTTGATAAGCCCCGGCTGTTTCAATCCGCCACCCACCAGGAACATGTTGTTGGCGGTGCCATGATCGGTGCCCCCGCTGGCATTCTGACTAACCCTTCTCCCAAATTCAGAAAAGGTCATTACTACCACATCATCAAAACGACGATTGTTTTTCAGGTCATCCGTAAACACGGTTAACGCATCGCTCAACTGGCCAAACAGGCGGGCCTGCTGATCCTGCTGGTTTACATGCGTGTCAAAACTGCCATGCGATACGTAATATACTTTCGTGTTGATATCCGACATCACCAGGTTGGCAATGGTTCGCAGGTTCCTCCCTAGTTCTGTATTGGGATACGGCGCGGAAGATTTATATGTTTTAAACTGTTGCTGGATATAGGCGGCGGAAGAAATAGTTTCACCCATCGTTTTATACAGGTAATCCGCATTATTATGATGATCATTTCCGCCGGCATGTTGCTTTAAAAGCTCTGCAAAATATTTATCATTGCTGGTGCCGTAAAGCCTCGCAGGGTCGGTCATTGCAAGCCCTTTATCGCTGTCGCCTTTTAAGGCCAGGCTCAGGGTATCGTCTATTTCCAGGGCCTGGGTAGGCTTATCGCATCCCTTACATTGTGCATCAAGGTAACGGCCTATCCAGCCATCGGACCAGTATTCGTTCGACTGGCTGGCAGAATGCCAGATGTCCATAGAGCGGAAGTGCGAGCGGTCGGGGTTAGGGTAACCCACATTGTTAAGGATACCAAGCGCACCATCATCATACAATGCCTTTAAGCCTTTCAGCGCAGGATGGATCCCCAGTTCATCATTCAATGAAAGGGCTGCTTCTCTTTTAATCCCCAGCGACGGCCTCGCTTTATAATAGATATCGTTACGGTAAGGAATAACGGTGTTCAGTCCATCATTACCACCAGACAATTGAATGATCACCAACACCTTGTTACCCGGAGGCACCAGGTGGCCTCTTTCCAGCGCTTTAAGGAACTTTGGCATCATCAACGCGGCAGAAGCCAGTGAGCCTGCCTGTAAAAAACGGCGCCTGTTGAGAATCAGCATAGCATTACTTTTAGCGGTTAGAAGTTAACATAATTGATACTCCGGTGTACTCATCACATCAATCGTTACTGTTTTAATATAGCTTTCCCGGCTGCTGCTGTCGGCGTATTTCTCCAGCAACGACCGGCTTACATTACCGGGCTGCTGTAATAAAACGCCTGCAATTTCATCGGCCAGCTTTTCTCTTGGCACCTTCTCAAACCCTGCTAAATAGGGATCCCAGTCTATCTTTGCATTCACTTTTTTTGCGAATTGCCGCTTCAGGAAATCGTTGATCTGCAGGGTCATTTTATAGTTAGCGCCATCGCCCATTTCAGGGGTCAGCTCTTTGGGTTTCACATTAAAAGCCTGGGAATATAATATTACCTGGGGCACACGCAGGCGGAACATCAGGCTGGAGCTGTCTATCCAGCTCCGTCCGCCAGGCCACCCGGCTACATTGGGCGGATAAAAAAGTAGTTGTCCCAATACGCGCTGGAACAGCAACATCACTTCTTCCTTTTCAAAGGTCATGGGAATGGTTCTGCGGATCCCTGCCAGCAGCTCCACAGGTGATTTGATCCGGTTACCCACAATATTGGAATCGTAAAACCAATCGGCCATAAATATTTCCTTCATCAGGGATTTAATGTTATATCCTGCCTGGTAAAACTTTTCAGACAATGCATTAATACGCTCCTCATCAGGCGTTTCTGATACGAAGTACTGGTATATTTTTGCGGTAATGAACCTGGCTGTATGCCGTTGTTCCAATAATATTTTCAACACATCATCTCCATTAAAATTTCCTTGTTTTCCCAGGAAATTTTTTATGCCATCGTCATGCTGTTTCGCCCTGAAAACAAAGGTGCCTGTTTCATCAAATCCCCATCCTGTAAAGGCTCTTGCAGCTTCTTTCACATCCTGTTCCGAATAATTGCCCCTTCCCATGGTGAATAGTTCCATTACTTCGCGGGCAAAGTTTTCGTTGGGATGTTGCTTGCGGTTCTGCTGATTATTGAGGAACTGCAGCATGGCCGGGCTTTTGGACACTGCGCTGAGCAGATCGCCAAAGTTGCCAATGGCGTTTTCACGCACTACCGACAACAGCTGCTGGTTGAATAATACATTTTGTGTACGGCAGGCAAAATGACCATGCCAGAAAAGACTCATCTTTTCCCGGAGGGGATGTTCACTATGTACCATCGCATTAACCCATGATACATTCAGGTCCTTAATGCCCTCGTCGTTCATTTTCCGTACTGCCTTCTTTTCCTCCCGGGTCATTGTTTTCTGCTTCCTGTAATCCGGAAGGTCATCTGCTGCTACTACATCTACAGAAGTAACTGACGCTCTTGCAGGGCCGATAAGCACTTTATTCACAATTTTTTCCCGCCTTTTGCTTTCCCAGTGGGAGATCACAGGGAGGGTTTCTCCGAAGCCAGCGCGCCAGGCGAGATGTTGCATTTGAATTTTACGGGCAACTTCAGCCATAAGCATTTATTTGTAGTGAGACTATCAAATGCAGAACGGGTTTAACCAGTCGGGAGTTGTTTCACTGAAAAATCACCGGGAACGTTTGCTTAACGGAACCGCCACACCTGGTAACTGCTTCCTTTTTCAAAAACATCCTGTTCCAGCGGCAACGTCAGAAAGGCGTCTGCTTTCAGCAAACTTGCCAGATCTCCCGAGCCCTGGTAAGGTTGCGGTATAGCCAATAGCATGCCATCGGGCTGTGATTGCAGTTTTACCGGTAAATAATATTCCAGTGCCGCATCAAAAATAACCTTCTCCGACAGCTGTGCATAAACCGGTTCCGGCAAGTCCGCGCCCATAGCAGATTGTATCCATGCGTGCACATACCGGTAGAAACACATAAATCCTGATACCGGGTTACCCGGCAAGGCAAACACAACAGGACCATTTTTGAAAGTGCCAAACAGGAAAGGCTTCCCGGGTCGCTGCTGTACTTTATGAAATACCTGTTGCATGCCCAGCTGCTCTAATACTGCGGGCAGGAAATCGTATTTACCGGCGCTTACGGCGCCTGAACTGATCCATATATCCGTTTCCTGCAGCAGGGGCAGGAGTTGATCCTTCATTTCCGCTTCATCATCGGGTAAATGCACATAACGGGCGGTGATGCCCAGTTGCGCCAGCGAAGCCAGCAGGCTGTAAATGTTGGAAATACGCACCTGATGGGGCTCTGGTGTTTCATGTACCGCCACCAGCTCATTCCCGGTGGCAATCACTACTACCCGCGGCAGTTTGCTTACTTCCACCGTGGTTTGCCCTACCGTAGCCAGCACACCGGCTTCTGCGGGGCCTATAAGCGTGCCAGGCTTTATCAGCTCAGCCCCCGCATCAACATCTGATCCTTTTTTATGGATGTTCTGCCCCTTCTTTACAACACCATGCACTGTAAAACGGCGAAATCCTTCATGCTCAGAAGGCGTAAGATGTTCATACTGGATCACTGTATCTGTCATTTCCGGTAATATGGCGCCGGTCATCACCTCTATACAGTTGGCAGTGTTGGAAAGCTGTAGCTGCGGTGCGCCCGCAGCCTGTATATCTTCCACACCAAAAATATGCTGACCGCGGGCAAAGCTGTCGTAATTAACAGCAATGCCATCCATGGTTACCCGGTCGAATGGCGGAAAGGGCCTGTCGGCCAGTACAGGCTCCCGCAAAATACGGCCGGCGGCGGATTCAAATGGCACCGTTTCGGTTCCCAGGTCCCGCACAGTTTGCATCACAGCCTTAAATGCAGCAGCAACAGTCAACATCATTTTGAATTACTTTTGTATAAAGTGAACTTGTTTAAATTTATGATATTATGTCCAATGAATCAAGTAATGCTTTTTCACACCTGAATGAAAGCGGCCAGCCTGCTATGGTAGACATCAGCGGCAAACTGGATACTTATCGTATAGCCGTTGCCGAGAGCCGTGTGTACCTGCCGCAGGTGATACGCGACCAGTTTCACGGAAAGGATATCCAAACCCTCAAGGGTGGCGTATTCCAAACCGCTATTATTGCCGGCATCATGGCGGCAAAAAAAACGCCGGAACTCATCCCGCTTTGCCATACCTTGCTGCTGGACGGCTGCGATGTACAAATACACATGGAAGAAGAAGAAGCGGTGATCCGCTGCACGGTAAAAACCAACGGTAAAACAGGCGTGGAAATGGAAGCGCTTACCGGCGCCAGCGTGGCGGCACTTACCGTTTATGATATGTGTAAAGCCCTTACCCAGGATATGATCATCCGGGAAACAAAACTCATCAGCAAAACAGGTGGTAAACATGACTATACCCGGTAACAACGCGCCGTTAAAAGGACTGGTACTCTGCGGCGGCTTCAGCATCCGCATGCAGGAAGATAAAAGCAGCATCCGCTATCATGGTATGCCCCAATGGCAATATCTCGTTACCTTATTGCAATCGCTGCTGCCGGAAGTGTATATTTCCTGCCGGAAAGAACAGCAGGCTGATTTTGATGGCTATCCGTACCTGGTGCCCGATTCGGTGCCTTTTGGCGGACCGTCTGCCGGGTTGCTGACCGCCCATGCGCTGCAACCGGAAACCGCCTGGCTGGTCATCGCCTGCGACCTTCCCCTGCTCAGCAAACAAAGCCTTGAATTACTTATTGCCTCCCGCGACGCCGGCAAAGCAGCTACTACTTTTATAAGCCCGGTAAACAACCTTCCGGAACCACTTATTTCCATCTGGGAACCTGCAGGATTAAATTCATTACAGGAAAATGTAAATGCCGGCAAAAATTGCCCGCGCAAAACCATGCTGAATACAGAGATTGCACTTTTTCACAATCCGTATGCAGCAGAACAGTTTAATGCCAATACGCCCGAAGAAAAGGCGGAAGCGCTGAAAGACCTGGAGAAATAAACCCGACTGGAATTGTTAACCGGTAATAAGTCTAAACTTCGGCGGTATTAACGGCTGGCTGCCGTTCCCGGGTGCAAATGTTGCCGGGGATACGGCTGCATAGTTGTGCTATACAATTTCACCATCTGCAAAAAATTCCTTTTTCCAGATAGGAACAGTTTCTTTAAGGGTATCTATTGCAAATTCACAGGCATCAAAAGCAATCCCCCTGTGGGCAGAAGCCACCGCTATTACCACCGCAATATCACCAGGATACTTATCACCAACGGCATGAAGCATAGCCAGGCGCTGCACATCCCATTTTTCTGCTACCTGCGCTGCTATCTTCTGCATTTCTGAAATAGCCATCGCCTCATAACATTCATAAAATAATTTCAATACCGGCCGTTGTTTGGTATGATTACGCACGGTGCCGGAAAAAATCACTTCCCCGCCGCATTCCGGCGCATGAATGAAATCCAGCGCTTCCTGCACGGTAATGGTATCTTTAATATCTATTAATATTTCCATCTTTTAAATACTAAAACTAAAAACAACACTCAGCCTCCACTCACCGGCGGGATCACCGCAATTTCATCCCCGCTGCTTATTACCTGTGTATCAGCTGCATAGGTCCGGTTTACCGCTATCATCACGGACCGGAGCTGCTGCAACGAAGGATATACCTCAAACAGCCAGGCCTTCAGGGTGGCTACATCTGTAATATGTTCCGGTTTGTTGAGCACCGGTACACCGGCAATGTCTTTGGCCGCTCCGAACAATAATATACCCATACTCCGTAAATTGTTGGTTAAAACTACAATATAGCCCCGATAAAGTAGTAATTTTAATACGGCAGAAAATCAATTTTATGAAAATACGGTTAAGAGGCAACAGTATAAGATATCGCCTGGATAAAGTAGATATGGAACTCCTGGAAGCAACCGGGAAAGCGGAATCAATTACGCATATAGGCGCCAGCGCCCTTCATTTCTGCCTCCGGGGAAAGGATATTGCTGATCCTGTTATAAAAATGGAGCACGATGGCGTACACCTGCTGCTGCCACTTTCCCGTCTTGCTGCCTGGTATGCGCCCGACCAGGTAGGCTTTGAACTGGTGCTGCCCAATGCCGATGGCTCGGAGCTAACCATCCTGGTGGAGAAAGATTTTAAATGTCTTACAGACAGAAACGAGGACGACAGCCAGGCATTCGACAACCCGATGGCCGGCAAAAACTGCTGATAGCAATGCTCACAGATGCACATCACCGTATTATAGACTACGTACGCCTGTCGGTTACAGACCGGTGCAATCTCCGCTGTACCTACTGTATGCCGGAGCATATGCATTTTGTGCAACGCAGGGAATTACTTACCGACAACGAAATTCTTCAGCTACTGCAAACACTTGCCGCTGCAGGTATCTCCAAAATAAGGATCACCGGTGGAGAACCCTTTCTGCGCCCGGGTTTAATGAACCTGCTGGAAAAAATAAAAGCGATTCCCGGTATCCGGGAAATTGCCATTACCACCAACGGCGTATTAACACAGGCATATATACCCGCCTTGCAACAACTGGGAATCACACATATCAACCTGAGCCTGGATACCCTGCAGGCCGGCCGCTTCCTCCAGATTACCCGCCGCAACCGGTTTCCTGCTGTAATGAATACGCTGGAAAGCCTGCTGCAACATAATATGCAGATCAAGATCAATACGGTGGTGATGGAAAACGTGAATACTGATGAACTAAGCGCTTTTACCGAACTTACACGCAATAACGCATTGTCAGTAAGGTTTATCGAGGAAATGCCCTTTAACGGGCAGGGACACGCATTTTCAGGGATTGTATGGAACTATCACAAGATCCTTTCTACTATCGGGGAAGACTATACGCTGCAAAAAACAGCGGATGCGCCCCATTCTACTTCCCTCAACTATCACATTCCCGGCCATAAAGGCAATATAGGCGTTATTCCTGCCTATAGCCGTACTTTTTGTGGCACCTGTAATCGTCTTCGTATATCCGCTACCGGTAGTATGAAAACATGCCTCTATGGTAATGATGTATTGAATGTAAAGGAGATGATGAGAGAAGAAGGCCGGCAACATCTCCTGCTGCCAGCCATACAATCGGCCATCCACGCGCGTTTTGCCGATGGTTTCGAAGCAGAACAACATCACACGGAGAAAAATATGGAGAGCATGTCGGTGATAGGCGGATAACCGTTATTTCGGCAATACCTGCACACCGGAGTTGGCGGCCAACACCTGCATTTTCCTGTTCTTACGGGCACTACTTCAGCAACATCTGCACACCCGCATACAATATCAGCAAAGCCGTTGCACCTGCCACCCAGCGCGGGTTCAGCACTTTTGCGCTTAACCGCGCACCAATCTGGCCACCCGCAATAACCGCCAGTACCAAAGGACCGGCAAATTTCACATCAAGTACAATGGCATGTTTTGCCGCCTGACCGCATAATCCCGCAATGGAATTTACCAGGATAAAGAAACTGCTCAATCCCGCAATGTTCTTAGCCGTATCATATCTGCCTAGCCGCAATACCGGCGAAAGATAGATCCCTCCACCGATACCGGTCATACCGGAAAGTAATCCTATGCCACCGCCAATAATGCCATAGGCAATGCCCTTTTCCTTATTGGCCGGGATAATAGGCTCTTCCTTCTCAAAAAATAAACGGTAGCACATTAATATCGCCGCCAATGTAAGCGCAAGCCCCAGCAACAGGAAAAAGGTAGCCTGTTTCATAGGCAGGTAACTCCCTATAAAAGCCAGCGGCACACTTACCAGCGATAACTGCCAGGCCTTTTTCAATGGCAGGTGGCCGCTTTTATAAAAGTGATAAACACCTCCGCTCACTACGGCTACATTACATAACAAAGCAGTGGATTTCATCAACTGGAAATCCACCATCCACAGGGGAAGCGATAAGATGGCGAGGTAGCTGGAACCGCCGCCGAATCCGGCCGCTGAATATGCCAGCGCTACAATAAAAAAGAGGATACAGAGTTCAGGGATCACGGTTAATAAGTTTGCATCTGATGATCAATGGCACTGGCCCAGGCATGGATACCGCCTTCTATATTGTATACACGGTTATAGCCTGATTCCGTTAACCGCTGCGCTACTGCCCTGCTGCGCATCCCATGATGACACAACACCGCTACCGGTACATCATCCGGGATAGCAGCTAACTGCTGTAGCACGCGTCCCATAGGAATATGCACGGATTTAGGAATATGGCAGATCTCCCACTCATCATCTTCCCTTACATCCAGCAGCATAAAAGGCAGATCACGTTGTAACCAGTCGTTTAACTGCTGTACAGATAATGACTGTACCCCTTCCAGCTCACAAACCGTTTGCCGGTAATTCTCCTGCAGGGAAGTAATTTGCCGGTTCGCCGCTACCGGGGTGATATTAAAAGTAAGATGGGTATTGTTCAGGGTATCGATCGTCATTAACTGGTTGCGCAACGGTGTACCGATACCGGTAATTACTTTCACGGTTTCATTGGCCATGTAACATCCAATAATACCTGGCAATACTCCCAGCACGCCAATGTCGTTACAGTTAAGCATTTCACCGCTTTCCGGCGCCTCCGGGAAAATACAGCGGTAGGTAGCGCCTTCCTGGTAATTGAATACGCTCACTTGCCCTTCGTATTTATAGATAGCGCCATACACCAGCGGTTTGCCGGTAATTACACAGGCGTCGTTCACCAGGTAACGGGTACCGAAGTTATCTGAGCCATCTACAATTACATCATATTTACCGAAAAGTTCCAGGGCATTATCAGTGGTGAGCCAGGTATCGTGTAAAATATGGGTTACCTCCGGGTTCAGCTGCTGCAGCCTTTTTACGGCTTGTTCAATTTTGGATTTGCCCTGGTCGGCGGTGGTATACAGTACCTGCCGTTGCAGGTTGGTGATGGAAACAACATCATGTTCCACAATGCCAATGGTCCCTATTCCCATTGCAGTGAGGTATTGCAACACCGGCACCCCGAGGCCGCCGGCCCCGATCACCAGTACCTTAGCCTGCTGCAGCAATGCCTGTTTTGCGGGGCCAAATCCTTCCAGTCTCGTTTGCCTGTCATATCTGTCCATACTGCTTCGTTTAGACCCTAAAATTAATCGTATTTGGGACAATTTCTAACGGGTGTTTTTAGCGGAGGTTGTCTGACGCAGGATTTAGATGATTACAATGATTGTTGTCCGGTATAAGCTTTATTAGTTCAGGGTTACGGCTATCCCTAATACACGACTTTAAATAGCGAGTGCTCCCTGACCTGTCATGATCCGCAATATCCGCTGAAGGCGCTCAGGTGCCGCTCCGCAGACAATTGTAAATAACATGGATTGAAATAAAGTTTACCGCTAAATTAGCATCCGGGCAAAAAGCGGCAAAACCAATCCGCCGCTTTTGCCGCTTTTTGCCGGATTTCGTAGGTTCGGCGGAAAAATCCAGGCCAAATGGAGAAAGAAAGAATATTGTTGTAAACCACCCACAGGATTTACAAACCACGAGGTAAACATTTGGCAGGACTAAGAATTTTTATTGTAAACCTATAGTAGGACTAGACCGGGACAAAACCGGGGTAAGAGCATGCACAGGACGAGACAAGAGCATGCACAGTGTATGGAGAGTGTATGGGGAGTGTATGAAGAGTGTATGGGGAGTGTATGGGGAGTGTACGAGAAGTGTATGGGAAGTACGACACATACACGAGTCCTAAGTATCCGGGAAGTAACCAGGAAGTATGCGGGAAGTATCTGTACTCCCTTTACCATGAAGCCTTTCAGTGTTTCAGCTCCAGGAACATAGTTACCAGGTCCACATAATTCCCATCCTTCTGCAAAATGGCATTGGGCAGGCGCCCGCATTCCATAAAGCCAAAATTGCGGTACAGCTGCATCGCTTTTTCATTGGTGGAAAAAACATGCAGGTATACCATCCGCAGGGCGTTGCGCGATTCGGTCCAGCGCAACATAGCCGTAAGCAGGCGGCGGCCGATGCCCATGTTGTTCCACTGCTTTTCCACGGCAATGCCTATTTCTGCTGTATGTGCTTTTTTATACAACCCACTATGGTTTACATTAATGGAGCCAATGATCTGGTCTTGTACTACGGCCACCAGCAAAAGTTGATTGGGATTATCGAGGTACGACTGGATATAATCCTCTTCTGAAGCAATATCCAGTTCCATCGATTCGCTGCGTGTAAAAAGCAGGTAATCGGTTTCCCGCGTCAGGCGCTGGAAGCTGGCCAGCAAAGCTGCTGCATCATTATGTTCGGGTCGGCGAATGATGAGTTCGTCGCCAGTGGGCAGGAAATGTTTCATAAGTAGCATTGCCGGTGAAAATTACAAATTCCAAACGACGAATGACGGATTTGCGGCAGATGCCGGCGGATATTATTCCGTGGGCATCTTTCGCGAACCCGTCATCCGTTAAAGATTATCCGTAATAGCGGCTTATATCATATGGCTGCCGAAGTAGCTCTGCAGCACAGTTGGTATTTGTATGCCTTCAATGGTCTGGTTGTTTTCCAGCAGGCAGGCCAGGATACGCGGCAATGCCAGGGAGCTTCCATTCAGGGAATGCAGCAACTGCGGCTTGCCATTGTTTTCCTTGAACCGTATTTTCATGCGGTGTGTTTGATAGGCTTCAAAGTTGCTCACAGAGCTTACTTCCAGCCATTTCTGCTGGGCGGCGCTATATACTTCGAAATCGTAGGTAATGGCAGAAGTAAAGCCCATATCACCGGCGCATAAACGAAGAATACGATACGGCAGCTCCAGCTGGTTCAGCAAGGCTTCCACATGCGCTACCATTTCATCCAGCGCCTCGTAAGATTTATCAGGATGTACCAGCTGCACAATCTCCACCTTATCGAACTGGTGAACGCGGTTCAATCCACGAACATCTTTCCCGTAAGAACCCGCTTCACGGCGAAAACAGGGTGTATAGGCCGTCATCTTCACCGGCAGGTCGGTATCTTTTAGGATCTCATCGCGGTAAATGTTGGTTACCGGTACTTCCGCAGTTGGAATGAGATAGTAGTTATCTGCTGTGGCATGATACATCTGGCCTTCTTTATCGGGCAGCTGGCCGGTGCCGTAAGCAGAGGCTTCATTTACCAGGTAAGGTGGTGCATACTCGGTGTAGCCATTGGTGGTATTGTAATCCAGGAAGTACTGGATCAGGGCACGTTGCAACCGGGCGCCCCTGTTCTTGAAAACAGGAAAACCGCTGCCGGTAATTTTGTTACCCAGTTCAAAGTCGATGAGGTCGTATTGCTTGGCCAGGTCCCAGTGAGGAACGGCGCCTGCATACAGGTCCGGAATTTTACCACCTTTGCGCACTTCCACGTTTTCTTCCGGTGTTTTACCGGCAGGCACCTGGGCGGATGGGAGGTTAGGAAGCTTTACCAGGGCGTCCTGCAACGCCTTTTCGGTGGCATTCAGCTCTTCATTCACCGGGCCGAGGCGGTCTTTCAAGGCCGCTACCGCAGCGCGCTGCGCTTCTCCTTCTTCCTTTTTACCCTGGGCCATCAGTTTACCGATTTCTTTAGATAAACTATTAACCTGGGCCTGTGT
>NZ_DATMTE010000613.1:0-7619 GCF_035564935.1 Chitinophaga sp.
CAAGGAAGCCGTAGACCTGGACGGCAGCTGCGCCATGTTCACAGAGCAAAAGCAACTGCAGGAAGTGGTGTACTTCGGTAACCTGAGATCCAAAGACAACGCCGTAAAACACAGCGGCGACGACCTTACCGGTGACATGAACGGTAACGATGGCCTGGATAACGAGGTGATCACACTGGATTTTTCCCGGCTGGATCCCAATACCAATTACGTGGCATTTGTGCTGAACAGCTTCCGCGGACACGATTTTGGTACCATCCCCTTCGCTTCCATCCGCATTTACGAAGGCACGCCTTCCCGCGTGAATGAAATATTTGCCACCTACGATATTGCCAGCGGTCCCGGCTTTGCAGGACATGTATCCATGGTGATGGGCGTGTTTTACAAGAAGAACGGGGAATGGAAATTCAACGCGATCGGCGAACCTACAAAAGATAAAAAATTGCAGGAAACCGTGAATACCGTTGCGCAGAATTACCTGTAAATCTTACTTTTGATCACCTGATATAAAGAAAATATCAATTTATAATCAGATACCTTATGGAAGCAAACCCAAATATTACCGATCAAACTCTTCCCGCGGTGCGTCTCGACAAAGAAGGCAACGTAGACCTGTCTGTCATAACGCCGGACGATGCGAAGAAATACGGTGAAATAAATAAATCGCTGGTTACCACTGATGTTAATTCCATCCTGAATTATGGTACAGACGTACAAAATTCAATGGAAAAATACAGTAACGAGTTCCTTACTTCCGTGCGTACCTATAATTCCGGTGAAGTAGGCGGATTGATCAACGATCTGCTCACAGAACTGAATTATATTGATGTAGATGAACTGAACCAGGGCGCTTTGCAGAGTTTTATCTCGAAGATCCCTTTTCTGAAGAAGCTGGTATTTGATGCCAAAAAGCTTTTCCAGAAATATGATACGGTGATCAGCAATGTTGATAAGATCACCAATAAGATCAAGGCCGGCCGGATCAACTCGCTGAAAGACAACAGTTCCCTGCAAACCATGTTTGATAGTAACGTATCTTACATCAAGCAAATGGAAGACCTCATTATTTCAGGTCAGCTGAAATACAATGAGCTCAGCCAGAAACTGGCGGAAATGGAAGTGAACGCGGCCAATTACAATGATTACGAGATCGCCGACCTGCGCGATTTCATTACCCGCCTGGATAAGCGGTTGGCTGATATGAAGATTGTGCGCTTTATTATGCTGCAATCGCTGGCACAGATCAGGCTGGTGCAGAACAACAATACTTCCATCGCGGAAAAAGCGCAGTCTATCATTTCCACTACCATTCCTGTCTGGAAAAACCAGCTCACCATTGCGGTGGCGCTGCAAAGACAGAAAGCCAACGTGGAAATGCAGCGGAAGGTTTCTGAAACTACCAACACCATTCTCCAGAAGAATGCCGACCTGCTGAAACAAAACAGTATAGAGGTAGCGAAAGAAAATGAGAAAACAGTGGTTTCTATTGAAACACTGAAAAGAACCACCCAATCGCTGATTGAAACGCTGCATGAAGTGAAGAAGATCCACGAACAGGGCACCGAAAGCAGGAAAGTGCTGAACGGTGAATTGCAGTCGCTGGAAACAGAGCTGAAGAAAAATGTAACAAACGTTAGCTAACGGAGGATAAATAATGGAGGATAACCTGGCAATAATATTAAATGACTCAAATAAAACCATCAGCAAATTACAGTTGCTGTCCACTTTTTTTGAAGAGGAGATAATTTACAAGATCTATCTCCGAAGCCAGGTTGTCCATAAATTATTTGAAACCAATCCCGAGCTGGATGTCAATAAGCTGGAACTTTTTCACCTGCAATATACTGCCACGGTGATTGACCTGCTGAGGAAAATAAAGGCTAGCAATGAAAGGAACGTGAGTATTTTATACGATGAGATACAGATCAACAAAGATCTGATTGCCAATATGAACGACAGCGTTTTTTCAGAGAAGAATTACCAGCTGGATAAACAGAAGCAATCGCTGAAGATCAATTTATCGTTGCGGAAACTGTTCCAGGTGCTGTCAGACAATTCTGAAGACTACCCTTTCTCCAAAAATATCAATGCTTTCAGCGCTCGTTTCTCACAGGATTTCTATTTTGATATTTCCCCCGATGCGCTCAACGAGCTGATTAAATTCAACCCTGCAGAAGTATACCGTAACAACTCCGCCATCATACAGCGAAAGCTGATGGGATTGTTGTGCAAAATGGATTTCAAAACCGAATTTTACTGCGGGCTCACTGCCGGCAATTTAGTACTGGAAGTATACCGGTTCCTGAACCTGGACCGTTATTTCCTCTTCTTCCCCGCAAAAAACCTCTTCCTGTTCTGCGACCTGTCTGCCATCCAGGGCGTTGACTGGACCAATACCCTTTCCAAAAAAACAAGGCTTGTACAGGAACTTACGGATAAAAACGATAACCTCATGAGCCGGGCCAATGTGCTGAAAACGGTGATCCCCGATAATGTACAGGCATTGCTGAAGGAATACTATGAGAAAATTTCCGATGTTGATTTCCTGCAGCAAATTGGCCGCTTTGACGTACAGACCAATATCCTCAAAACAATGCTGAACACCAATGTGATTTAGCCGGGGTATCAAAAAAAAGCACCAGTCCGCAGACTGATGCTTAAAGAAACCTTTATTTAATTGAGCCGGTGGCTACCGGCCTCCTTATTTTTCCAACTTTGCAGAAGGGCTCTTTTTAGGGAAATTTAACAGTGCCGATGTGATGATCGGAACAATAAAGATCCCCACGGTCAGGATAGACGTGATCACGTCTGCCTGTGAGCTTTCCAGGAAATGGGTTAAACCTGATTCCGGGAAGAAATGCTCATAGATAGAAAGGCTCAGTTTAAGGCCGAGAATACCAATAACGATATATGCCGCTCCTTCCAGGAAGGTAAATTTAGTCATCAGTTTTACGAAAGCCTGAGCCACAAAACGCATGGCCAGGATACCGATAAATACACCGAGGCATACCAGTAATATGTTGTCGGTAAATGCTACCGCGGCAAAAATATTATCTATAGAGAAGGCCATATCCATTAGCTCCACCAGCGCCACCGTAGCCCAGAAGGGACCTATAGCGCCCACAGTGGCTTTGTATAGCCAGTTTTGTCCTTTGTCGATGTTCTCTTCTTCTTTTTCGCCTTCTGCTTTTTTATCTTTCCACCAGCTGAATACCAGGTAAAGGAGATATAAACCGCCCAATGGTTTCAGCCACCAGATCTTGATCAGGAAGGACGCGAACAGCATAGCCAGGCCCCGGAACACATAAGCGCCAAGGATACCGTATTTAAGGGCACGGTCGCGCTGTTTTTCGGGCAGGTCCATTACCATTGTAGCCAGTACGGCGGCATTGTCTACCGACAGTAAGCTTTCAATAATAACGAGGTTCCCGACAACAATAGCTGAAGGTATTGGGTTGTCAATAATTTGTTGGATTAATTCATTCATTTCAGTTTATTTTTTATATAGGTTTCTACTTGTTGGCAATAGTTATTATTACAACTCTTCCTCCTTCTTCCCTTGACAGCAATAATCTTTTTCCATCTGTTAACTCCACCATGGAGCCGATGGGTATTTCCTTATCTTCTGTCAGATCTTTTAAGGAAGTAAGGTGCTGGTTCACCAGTACCCATTTCCCCTGGTGAAAAACGAAATATCCTACCGGTACTTTTTGTGCAGCGGTAAGTCTTTCATTGCGGATGGTGTTCCTGTTTACATGCCATTGGAAAAGGTATTGATTATTATATACCATGAGCCGGTGGTTTTCCGGTTTCCATACGGTTGGTTTAAACTCGTAATACAGATCCAGTACGGGCAGGGTGCCTTTGTGCGGCGTACCGCAGAAAGGGCATTTAGGCGAATGGGTGTTGTCAAAAACGTACCATTTCTGTTCGCAGGCGGCATTGCTGCAGGGCTGCATCAGGTCTGTTGTTTTCAATAGCGCCTGTTCCCACATTTCTGCCGGCGGGCGTTCGGTGGGTTTATGCAAACCGGTTACAAACGCCTGGTAAAACAGTTCTTTCAGGTAAGGCCCTGTAAGGGTGTATGGCAGCTTTGTTACGTCTGCCCAGGGTAGCTCTTTCGGGTTTACCTGGTTCAGTTTGGGCCGGTTGGAAACATCCTGCGGATGCTCTATAAACAGGGCCTTTTCTCCCATTGCCAGCAGGTCGTCTTTCTCTGTATCAAGGTCATGGATCTTCCCTCCTTTCAAGGGATGACGGTACAGCAGGTACATGTAGATCATTACCGCCAGCGCATGCAGGTCTGTAAGACGGCTGGGAAGTTTCCGGCCCGGGTCTTTCAGGTCCAGGTGTTTGGTGGCCAGTACTTCCGGTGCGATAAAATCGGCGGTGCCGATCACATCGGGCGGAAACAGGCCGGGTACCACCAGGCCGTCGATATCAATGATGGCGGCCGATTTGCTCACCGGGTCTACCAGCACGTTTTTGTACGACAGGTCCGAATGGGCCAGGCCGGCGGCATGCAGGCGTTTTACACCCCGGGAAATATTCACGCAGATCTGGAAGTAACTCAGCCAGTTGCCCAGTTCAGCTTCATCCAGCCGAAGTGTAAATTGTTTATTCCTGAATTTGGGAGAAGCGAACCATTTCCCTTCTTTTTCCTTTCCTTTAATCAGGTCATTTGATGCGTAGCCTTTCTTGAAGAAAAAGTTAGCATGATAGCAGGGAACTACGAGGCCCACTTTTTTATCTGCTTCCACCATGTCTGTTGGCCAGCAGTAGAGTTCCCGGTAGTAATCGCCGCCTTCCCGGTTAAAGAAGCTGTTATAATAATCCGTTACAATTTTCCGCAGCCGTTCCCGGGAAGCAAAATCCTGCGCATCACGGTAAAATGCCACCACATAAGATCTGTCCGGGCTGAAGTAAACGTCTTTCATCCCACCGCGCATGGGTTCCCCGTTATCAATGTACTGATAACTTTTCCCTGCGTTGATGACTGAATTTACCGTTTTTGTACTCATATAGTCCGCATACTTAACTGATGATCATTAAAGTTCTGTCGTCGTGATTGCCGGGACTCCAGAAGTCCATCCAGGCTGCAAGCTGGCCGGCAGTTCCCGGTGTATGGGGCGCCAGGTCCACTTTTACCTGGTCGTCATTTTTACCGCCGAGGTCTTCCAGCAGCGCTTTCCAGGTGGTCAGTTTCTCCAGGTTGGCTTCTACTTCAAACTTGGGATCATAAATACCGTCCGTCATCAGCATCAGGTAGGAGAAATCGGGCACCAGCCTGAATCCGAAGCGGGTGGCAAATGTATCACTTTTAAAGATCTCCTGCATGGTAATGAACCGGGTTCCCCCGCTAAATTCCCCTACATCCAGTTTATTCAGCAATGCAACGGCTGAAAAGTCCTTGTTTATCAAGGCTATGGGGCAATCGCCCACGCCAAAGCTCATGATCACGTAGCCGGATGTACATTTTTTTAAAAGTACAAATATAAGCGTGGAATGCAGATCTTTCAACGGTGCAGCGCAGTTTCCGGCAAATTCTTCCAGCTTTTTATGTACGGTGAATGCTGCTTTCCCGAGGTGCTCGTATACAAAGCGGGTGAGCTCTTTCTGTGTTTTGTCGTCTGTGGCGGAGGCGTGATCAGCGATCAGCGCATCCAATGTGGCGTTTAATTCCGGCGTAAAATGCTGCTCAAAATATTCCACCACGGAGTTGCAGGCTACATGCGAACCAGCACGGGAAAGCTTTGCGCTGCCGGCGCCATCTGATACGGCCAGTACGCTCCAGCCGGAATCCGCAAAATGCCTGAAGGCGAAATCATCTTCGCGGAAGGCGCCGGTGTTGGCATGTGAGCGGCCCCTTTTGGAAGCTACTACCAGTTGTTTATCGCCCAGTACTGCCGTGGCGGTTACGTTATCTTCTTTCCAGTAAGGATCGGTTTTATCGCTTTCTATATTTTTCCAGAGCGACCTTGGATTGGGATTGATCACCAGCGGTACTGTTTTTTCGTTGGGCGCCGTGGCATCTGTTTCCCCTTCGATACGGTACTTCAGTACCAGTTTAAAATCGCCGCTTTTCTGGGGGGTACCGCTGATCTGTTTCTTACCTGCATCGTATTGCAGGCCGGCCTCTTCAAGGCCGTCGATATGGAAGTAAATAAAGTCGTTCCAATTGAGTTGCCCGAAATCCAGTTGCGCCTCATAAGGCTTGCCGGCAGTGGCATTGGGGATGCTTAACCGCTGTTGCTGAATATCTGCCAACCTGTTTTTAAACTGCCAGGTATCCATTAGTAATTTGTTATTTTCCATGATCTGTTTCACTGCCAGCAGGTTCTTTTCATCATTTACAAATGCGTCGAACAGGTGCTGCCGGTGACTGCCTATTGTAATATTATTGGCTTTAAACAATTCCCGGATGAAGGATCGTTCCATTTGTGCTGTAGTTTAGCCCTGTGCGCGGTTTACATCAAAACCGCCTTCACTGACACCGTAAGAGGAAGTAGTATTGCAGGAAGGACAAGTACTCATTTTCTCGTCGCCTATGCAGTGGATCTGGCCACAGGAACAGAGGGCGAATCCCCACTGGTTGCCGCAGCAGGGACAGGTAGGATTGCCAATCAGTTCTTCGCTGTTGATACTGGCGGGCTTCACACTGTTATCGGACAACTCCTGGTAGTTTTTATCTACCTGGAAAGCCCCCACCAGCTTATAGTACAGCCGGTTAAGATTCAGCCCGTACAGTTCTGCATCCTGTTCGGCACGGCGGTACTTTATGAGGTACTCGCGTTGCATATGCTGGCATTTCCCTACCATTACCACGAAGTTGCTGTCTGTATAGCCACGGGGCGGCGCGGGTTTTGAGAGATCTATTTTCGACAGCGTATCTGTGTCATGTATTTTGGACAGTTCAAACCCCGATGCGTTTTTCTCCACGCTTTCGCTGCTGGTTTTAATGGAATCGGTGATCCATTTGAAGAACTGTTTGTATGCAGCGGGAGAACTGTTTTTAAAATGCACCACGTTTTCCGTGAGTTCCTTCAGTACATTGGTATCGGCTTCATCACCGAAAGAAACGGCCACCATATTGGCGCTGCGCTGCCAGTTCTGTTTCCATTCGGCAATAGCGGCGCTGGTATCGTCTGTAGGTACACCGTCTGTGAACAGGAAAATGATCGGCTTCCAGTCGCCCTTCACTTCATAGGTGGTTTTCACCTGGTTTTTCCGCAGCTCATACATCAGGTGTCCGAGCCCTTTGCTTAAAGAGGTACCACCACCAATGGGAAAGCGGGGCGGGTAAAAGTTGATGATTTCCTGCAGGGGCACCAGTGTTTTTGCCTGACCGGCAAAAACGATGATAGATACCCAGGCCGTTTCAATGGCGTAGGGATCTGTTTTCAGTGCCTGGATGATTTGCCCCAAGCCTTCTTCCACCTGCTGGATGGGTTCTCCTACCATTGACTCGGAGACATCTATCAGAAAATAAACTGGAAGTCTTCTCATTATCCAAAATTTACAGAAGTGATATAAACTGTACCCGGACCGGTAATTTTCAGCATACTTAACCCTTCCCCGCCGAGGATGTTACTTCCGGAGAAGTGTGACGACATCCGGTT